>JAYVDT010000042.1:0-7198 GCA_043749265.1 Rhodanobacteraceae bacterium
TACGCATCGGGGAGGCTGAATTGAAGGGAAAGACTCTGAGCACGATCGAGCTTCGCCTGCCCTCACGGCTGGGTTATGAAAAAGTCGCGATGGGCACGGCCGCAAGCGTGGCCAAACTCATGGGCTTTGCGGACGAACGCGTGGAGGATTTGAAAACCGCGGTCGCCGAGGCCTGCATTAATGCCATGGAACATGGAAATCGCCTGGACGAAGCACTCATCGTAGGAGTCATCCTTTCGCTGGACGCCGATTCCCTTGAAGTCAAGGTAACGGACACGGGTGGAGGTCCCAAGGGCGTCATCACCGCTCCGGACATTGACAAGAAGATGCACGGCGAACAAGCCGCTCGTGGCATGGGTATCTTTCTCATTCAGGCACTCGTGGACGAAGCCGAGTGGGTTAGTTCCCCGCCCAGCGGCAGCTACACCCGCATGGTCATCCACCTGCGCAGGACAGCCATTTAGCCCAAGCTCGGAGTTAAATTATGGAACAGTGCACAAAAGTTAAGGTAGAACAGGTGGTTTGCGCGACCGGTCCCGTCATGGTCATGCGATTCAGTGGCGACATCACCAGCGCGTCTCAAACAGCCGTTTTAGGGACCTACCAAGGTCTCCCCGACGATGCCAGACGAATCCTGCTTGATTTTTCCAGGGTCGAATACCTGAACTCCAGCGGCATCGCCCTCGTCATCCAACTGATGCTCGCGGCCAGCAAGCGCGGCCAGACCATTCAGACTTTTGGGCTCACCCCGCACTTTGCTAAGGTTTTTACAATGGTCGGCATCACGAAGTACACAAGTCTCCATCCCGATGAAAATGCGGCCTGCGCGGCCTTCGCCTAAATCTCATGTTCTCCAACTCCAAGCTATAAACCAAAAGCTTTACCCTTCGGCTTGGCCGCATATGCCGTCAGCTCCGGCGTTTCTGCACCGGTTTTCAACATGCGGCGTCTAACAATTATGGCTGTTAGTGTTGACGCAGCTTTCATCGGTGTTTTACCTGCATGGGGCAGGGTACTACACTAGAGAAGCTTGGTTGACGCTAGGTTTTTCAAGGGGGAGCATGTTCGAACGCTATACAGAGAAGGCGAGGCGCGTGATCTTTTTCGCACGCTATGAGGCCAGTCAGTTTGGGTCGCCTTACATCGAGACCGAGCACCTGTTGCTCGGCCTGTTGCGGGAGGATAAGGCGCTGACAAATCGCTTCCTGCGATCGCACGCGTCTGTGGAATCAATCAGAAAGCAAATTGAAGGCCACACAACCGTTCGTGAGAAGGTCTCGACTTCGGTCGATCTTCCCCTTTCGAATGAGTGCAAACGTGTGCTTGCTTACGCAGCTGAAGAAGCGGAAAGGCTCTCACACAAGCACATCGGCACCGAGCACCTTCTGCTCGGTCTCCTCCGCGAAGAGAAGTGCTTCGCCGCGGAGATCCTTCAGGAACGCGGCCTCCGCTTGCCCGCTATCCGGGAAGAACTTCAGCGGACCACCCAGGAAAAGCCCGCTGCTGCCCAGAAGTCCGGGCGCAACGAGCAGTCCATGCTTGCCGAGTTCTCACGCGACCTGACTCAAAGCGCAATGGATCAACAACTTGATCCGCTCGTCGGGCGCGACACGGAAGTTGATCGCGTCATCCAGATTCTCTGCCGCCGCACCAAAAACAACCCCGTTCTCATCGGTGAGCCCGGCGTCGGCAAGACCGCTATCGTCGAAGGCCTGGCGCAGAAGATCGCCGATGGTGAAGTCCCCAGTTTTCTGGCCGACAAACGTGTACTTGCGCTCGACCTCTCGCTCATCGTCGCCGGCACCAAATACCGCGGACAGTTTGAGGAGCGCCTAAAAACCATCATGAAAGAATTGATGGAGAACCAAAACTCTATCGTGTTCATCGACGAGATACACACCCTAGTAGGCGCTGGTTCGGCGGAAGGCTCACTTGACGCAGCCAACATCCTCAAGCCCGCGCTTAGCCGTGGCGAGATCCAGTGCATCGGCGCCACCACCCCCGCGGAGTATCGCAAGTCGATCGAGAAGGACCGCTCTCTGGAGCGGCGTTTCCAGGCCGTCAAAGTCCCACCACCCAACGAGGAAGACGCAGTAAAGATCATCATGGGGATCAAGGAGAAGTATGAGAAGTTTCACGCCGTCAGCTACACCGACGACGCGATCCAGTTCTCCGTCTCTCACTCCAGCCGCTACATTCCAGATCGGTTCCTCCCGGACAAAGCGATCGACTTAATTGACGAAGCTGGTGCCCGTGTGAAACTGCGCCAGACCTCCCTCCCGGAGGAGCTCACTGAAGTTCAAAAGCGCATCAAATTTATCGTGCACCGCATGGAAAACGCCATCGCCAATCACGAATTTGAGAAGGCGCGCTTTTACTCCGACGAGGAACGTAAAGAGCGGGAAAATCTCCGCGCCCTCCGCGACAAATACCATCTTGACGACTCTTCAGCCGGGATCGTTACACGGGAAGATATTGAAGATGTGGTCAGCCGTTGGACAGGCGTGCCCATGACTTCTCTCAAGGAAGAGGAGATGCAGCGCCTGCTTCGCGTTGAAGAAGAGTTGCACAAGCGCGTCATCTCGCAGGACAAAGCGATCTCTGCCCTCGCCCGTGCGATCCGCCGCTCCCGTGCAGGCCTCAAGAACCCGGCGCGTCCAATTGGCTCGTTCCTCTTCCTCGGCCCCACCGGCGTCGGCAAGACCGAGATGGCACGGACCCTAGCCCAGTTCCTTTTCGGTTCGGAAAAGTCGCTCATCCGCTTCGATATGTCGGAGTTCATGGAGAAACACTCCGTCTCCAAGCTCATCGGCTCGCCTCCGGGTTATGTCGGATACGAAGAAGGCGGCCAACTCACCGAGCGCGTCAAGCGGAACCCCTACTCTGTCGTTCTACTGGACGAGATTGAAAAGGCTCACCCGGATGTCTACAACTTGCTCCTGCAGGTCTTTGAAGACGGCCAGTTGACCGACGGTCTCGGCAATACGGTGGACTTCAAGAACACCATCATCGTCATGACGTCGAACATTGGTGCTAAGCACCTGCAGAAGCAGCAAGGCTTGGGCTTCCAGTCCAGCGACGCCAACATGGTGCTCGATAAGATGGAAGAGCTTGTAAAGGGTGAGGTCAAGCGGACCTTCAATCCCGAGTTCCTCAACCGTCTCGATGAGGTCATCATCTTCACTAGCCTCAGCGAGGCCGACTTGATGCAAATTCTGGAGCTGCTGGTACAGCAGTTAAACCAGAACCTGGTCCACAAGTCGATTACCCTCTCCGTCAACGACGACGCAAAACGCTACATATTACAAAAGACAGCGTCCGACCGCTCCTATGGGGCCAGACCGCTGCGTAGGGCTCTTCAGCGCTTTGTCGAAGATCCTCTATCGGAGGCTCTGATCGCCGGCGGCATCAAGGAACGCCCAGCGTTCCTAGAGGTTTACCTCGAAAATAATTCACTCTTCTACCGTCCGCTCCATGGCGATTCTGAAGATAAGCTCGCAGGACTGGCCCTCACAACGGTCTAGCCTGACACGCTTACAAACGGCGGAGAGCCCAGCTCTCCGCCGTTTCCTTTCGGCAAGCTGCATTTCCCCCTGCTTGGTTACTCCGTATAAAGTGCCGAGTCAAAGTATTACCAATTATGGATTGTCATGAAATTCAGCCCCAGCCTGTGAGCCATGACTGCTCTCCTGTCAAAAGGTAGCGAAGGTCAGGCCCCTACTCCCGCGTCGTTGCCAACCCTTTACTTCCAATACATTTCAACCCATACCGGCGACCGATTCAGACCCCACGCGAGTCTCCCACCGCTACCTACCGGGTGTGCTCGAGAATGGGGACATTTGGTCAGAGATGCTCCAAACAATCCAGCAAACCTTGCGCCAAACACGCGGCTCTTGGGACCCATATGCACAATAAAATGCGGTGCATGGAGCGCGGCGTCGCGTCCACTCTATGTCAACGGTATCGAAGACAGGAGGGAAGCCCGCGACGTAGCTCTGGGCTGCGCCGGCGATCAGCACTGGATCAAGAACGAGGCCACGTCGGAATGGGCCTAATTCCTCACCGGCCTCGGCCCAAAACAATATTCTTAGGTTTTATCCAGCCCGGCCAACTCGCGCGCCCGCCCAAACACCCGACCGAACATCGTGGCATCCAAGCGGCCGGTGTTTGTGTTGCGCAGCGACGGATGGTAGCAACCCAGCAGATGGAGCCCATTCGGCAGCACAAACTCCGCCCCATGAGCAAACGCATAAGCAGATCTGCGCTTAATTACGCCCTGCAGCAAGAGATAAGCCAGATATCCATCCCAGGCAATCTTTCCCAGGCAAACCACTACTTTTACCCTCGGGAGAGCAGCAATCTCACCCGCAAGATGGCTTGAGCAGTTGCGAATCTCATCCGCGGCCGGCTTATCCCCCGGCGGCGCACACCGCACAACGGAGGCGATCCAGGCATTCTTCAGCCTGAGACCGTCCTCCCGGTCGACTGCCTGCCGTTTCGAAGCAAATCCAAAGTCGTTCAATACAGGAAACATGAAGTCGCCGGATCCATCCCCGGTAAAGAGACGCCCGGTCCGGTTAGCTCCGTGAGCACCCGGCGCCAACCCCAGAATCAGTAAGCGGGCCCGCGGATCTCCGAACCCCGGCACGGGCCGTGCCCAATAAGTCTGGTCAAGATAGGCCCTTCTCCTGACAGTTCCAATCGTTTCACAATAGGTCCGAAGCCGGGGGCAACGCTCGCAGTCCACGATGTCCTGGCGCACTTCGGCCAGCGCCTGAAGAAGCACAGGAATATTCTTTATCTGTACGGTAGTCACACCTCGATGATAGGTCGCCCTTAGGGTAGAAATAGTAGAGCGTCGCGCAAATGGCGCAAGCTGCGTCCGCGGACACCAACCATTCGTGTAGCAAGTAGAAGCACTCCCGGAGAAGAGGACAAATTTGGAAGAGCAGCGGATTGGCCGGATGTATGTGAACCTGTTCAAGCAATGGCTTACCCGTATCTGGGAAGGTATCTCCCCTCGAGGTCTTCGTCGATCCAGTGCATTACCCGGACTCATCATCGCTGCCCTCATTCTGATCCCTAGCGCCCTCTGGTACTTGCACATTTACGGCCGTTTCTCCAAGGTCAAGCGCGAGATTAAAGGTGAACAGACGGGAGCCCTCGTCGCCGGACCACGTCCCGGTGGATCTGAACCCATCATCCTTACCCGAGCCGAAACTCCGGGCAGCAACATGCCAGAGTTTCTTTCCGCAACAATTTTGCCAGGTCTGGGCATGGGCATCCTCCAAATCACCGCCTCCATGCCCAATCGCGGTGAAGTGCCGCTCCTCCTCGCACCCTCCGTAGCGACCCTTGCGGACACCGGCTCCGGCCCTCGGCAGGGGGTAAACGACAATGACGGCGCATTGGAACTACCTTGGGGCGGAGCCGTTACGGGTCTCATTTCGCCACTCGGCACCTCGCTGACCACAGCATGGAGAGGCCACACCATCTCCGTTCCGCGTGATCCATCGGAACGTCAAGGTGTAGCCGAAGGTGGCCTCATCGCCACCCAGGGCGCCGACTCGACACAGGTGACACCGCAACCTACCGGCGCCACCGTCATTGGAGAGTTCAAAGGCACGAACTTCGACGGCCACTGGCCTGGTCGAACGAATGTCACGGTAACAACTCAACTCGGACCCCGAATCCTCGAAATCACTGTAGTGGCGAAGAATATAGGCGATCAACCCGAGCCCATGGGTATCGGCTGGCACCCCCGCTTCATCATGCCTAACGGAAACCGTGAAGCTGTCGAACTTCGCTTGCCCAACGGGGAGCGCCTCGAGATTGTGGACCGTGCCAAGGGCATTCCATCCGGTCGTACCATTCCACTCGGTGGTGCGCTGGGCAGGTTCATGGGACACCCGGCAGAGCTTGGTTCGGGCCCAATCGATGAGACTCTCATCTCCCTGAAGCCCGCCCTGCTCGATACTGGTTCCGCCGTCGAACTGCGCGACCCCGCGAACGGTTTCGGGCTGCGCATGACCGCCGTCTCCCCGAGCATCAAGGCTCTAAGGGTTACCGCGCCTGCCGGCGCCCGCTATATCTCTCTCGGAATGCAGACAAATTACGATGACGCGCTGGGCAAGGAGTGGAACGGAGAAGAAGGTGGAAGCATCGCAACCCTTGCTCCTGGTCAGTCACTGGAGTGGAAGGTTCGCCTGGAAATCTTTTCCATTATGAAACGATAACCTCGCGGCTGGCCCTTCTGGTTTGACCCTGCACATCGATGAAACGTACAGTGGAGAGGAGGCGATGGCCGCTGACTTGTCCACCACACCGGGCATAGCGACATTTTGACGCGCCCAAGAAGGCATGACTTTGACCCCGAACGAAACAATTGAGACAGAGAACACGGCTGAATCGCAGCCGTCCGTTGATCAAACGCACGACCAGGCGCTCGTGCAGGCCCACGATCACACCCATGACCATGAAGTCCACACTCACGATGGGCACGACCACTCCCACGATGCCCAGCCCACGCTCAACCCAGAACTCATGCGTGAAGTTGCCGTCGAAGTGGACGCCGACACCGTCTCCAAGGCCTTCAGGACCGTCGTCAAGAAGTATCAGCGCCTCGCGCGCATCCCCGGCTTTCGCGTTGGCAAGGTGCCGGAAACCGTCATCAAGAATCGCTTCGCCAAGGAAGTTCGTCAGGAAGTTCTGGACGAGCTTGTCTCCGAGCGCTTCCGTCAGACGATTATCGAGCAGAAGCTAAGCCCCGTTTCGCAGCCGCAACTGACGAACCTGATGCTCGTCGATGGCCAGCCCTTGCAGTTCAAGGCCGCCTTCGAAGTGCTTCCCGAGTTCGACGTCGCAGGCTATGACTCCGTAGCGGTCGAGAAGCCTGACACCATCCTGACCGACGCTGAATACGACGCCGAACTGGCGCGTGTGATGGATGCTCACGGCAGCGTCGAGCCCGTTGAAGAAGACCGCGAACTTGTAGACGGTGATTGGGCCGAGATCGAGTTCAAGGGCGTCATTCAGCCACTCGCGCAGACCGCAGGCGAAGAGTCCTCAGCAGAAGACAACGAGGAGATCACCGGTGAAGACATCCTCATCGAAGTCGGCGGAACCAACACCCTGCCAGCCTTCACGGATGCTCTCCGCGGCCGCAAAGTCGGACAGGAGATGGACTTTGAAGTCACCT
>JAYVDT010000043.1:0-7190 GCA_043749265.1 Rhodanobacteraceae bacterium
GGCAAACTTGCGCGCGGTCTTGACATCGGCGGCACCAGCGGCCTCCGCAAGCAGGACCTCATCTTCAAAATCCTCCAGGCCCAAAGCGAAAAAGAAGGGCACATCTTCGCGGAAGGTGTTCTCGAAATCCTGCCCGACGGCTACGGCTTTCTCCGCTCGCCCGACTACAACTACCTTCCGGGTCCCGATGACATCTATGTCTCCCCTTCGCAGATCCGCAAATTCGACCTCAAGACCGGCGACACCATCTCCGGCAATGTACGGTCTCCGCACGAAGGCGAGAAATACTTCGCCCTCGTCAAGATCGAGGCCATCAACTTCGAGTCGCCGGAAGAGACTCGCAACAAGATTCTCTTCGACAACCTGACGCCTCTCTACGCGCAGGAGCGCATCAAGATGGAGACCGTCCGCGAGCACATCTCAGGTCGAGTCATGGACTTGCTAACCCCCGTGGGCAAGGGGCAGCGCGGCTTGATTGTCGCTCCCCCGCGCACCGGTAAGACCATGCTCCTGCAGTCGATCGCCAACTCGATCACCGCAAACCACCCGGAAGTCGTCCTCATTGTTCTGCTCATAGATGAGCGTCCGGAAGAAGTCACCGACATGCAGCGCAGTGTCCGCGGAGAAGTTATCTCCAGCACCTTCGACGAGCCCGCAGCACGCCACGTCCAGGTCGCCGAGATGGTCATCGAAAAAGCCAAGCGCTTGGTTGAACATAAGCGTGACGTCGTCATTTTGCTCGATTCCATCACCCGCCTCGCCCGCGCATACAACACCATCGTGCCGCCGTCGGGCAAGGTCCTGTCTGGCGGTGTGGACTCCAACGCCCTGCAGCGCCCCAAGCGCTTCTTCGGAGCCGCCCGCAACATTGAAGAGGGTGGCTCACTCACCATCATCGCCACCGCGCTCGTCGACACGGGCTCCCGCATGGATGAAGTAATCTTCGAAGAATTCAAGGGAACCGGCAACATGGAAGTCATTCTGGATCGAAAGCTCGTTGACAAGCGCGTCTTCCCGGCCATCGATATTCAGCGTTCCGGCACCCGTAAGGAAGAGCTCCTCATCCCCAAGGATGATCTCCAGCGCACCTGGATCCTCCGTAAGGTACTGAACCCGCTCTCCCCCACCGAGGCCATGGAACTCCTGACTAGCCGCCTGGAGAAGACTCGCAACAACCAGGAGTTCCTCCACAGCATGAGCTCCAACTAATTACCTAGCTCCAAGCAGCAAACCTGCTCCCCATGTCTCGCTTTTGAGACATGGGGTTTTGTTTGGCACCGCAAGTGTCCAACCCTGTATCCGGCTGCCCTTGCGTGTCCACCCGTCGCCTACTATTGCTCTCGTTTTGCGATTCAGCAGACGATTTTTGATTGAAACCTCCTCTAATACCCATTGGTCAACAAATACTCTTCGGTCAAAGTCCACCCACCCTGCTTCGCACTCTGTGCCAGCTTTTCCGCATACTTCGCGAGCACATCCACCTCAATATTTACCGGACTGCCCGGCACAAGTGTACGCAGGGAGGTCGCCGCATACGTATGAGGAATAATCGCAATCGACAATATATTTGCCGCAAAATCCGCAACTGTCAGTGAGATCCCTTCTACCGTGATGGACCCCTGCGATGCCACATACTTACTAATCTCCGACGGTAAGCGAACCTTCAATCGCCAGTCGCTCTTAGCCCTATCCAACGCGTCAATCGGCTCCAAAGAGATCAACTCGCCTACACCGTCAACGTGCCCTTGGACCACATGTCCGCCCATCGGCGATCCCGCCGGCGTAGGTAACTCCAGGTTCACCACCGACCCCGGAAGCAGTCGCGCGAGCTTCGTCCGCCGCACCGTCTCTTCGGCGAGATCGGCGGAGAATTCTTCCGCGGAGATATCGAGTGCTGTCAAACAAACACCAGAAACCGCAATCGAGTCACCCGTACGCAACCGCATCGCCAAACCCGGAGCCGAAACCGTCAAACGCGTAGGCCCCGCCGCATGCGTCGAGCTGATAATCGAAAGAACCGTGCCAGTACCTTCAACCAATCCCGTAAACATTCTCTAAGCTTAGCCGAATCGACACTGTTTTGCGTTCGTCCGCAGCGCAACGAAGGAATCTACGGTTACCCCACCACCAACGACCCCTCAGCCTAACGAAGGAATCCCAGCCCAGGGATCCCTAAGCAGCCCGGTCACACAAATATCCGTCCCAAAGCTCACCGTCTGAACCTGACCCATTCGTTCCTCCACCTCAAACGAAGTTGGCCCGCCTGCAGCAAATGGCAGTGATTCCATTCCTAACCTGATCTCCGCATAGAACAGCGTAGCTCGATCCACCAGCCCCGCCCTCAGCATCGCCCCATTAACTTTCGAACCACCCTCCACAAGTACACTCAGAATTTGCGCCCGATTCAGATGCCCCAGTACCTCTTCCAAATCCAATTCTTTACCGCCAAACACTCTGGTAACCCGAATTCCACGATTCTTTAATTCCGCCTCCAACAATCCATCGGCATCTTCCGAACAGAATATCCAAACATCCTTTGCAGCCCCCAAAACCAGCTTGGACTCCAACGGAATGCGCAACCCCGCATCCAGGACCACCCGCATCAAGGGTCTTCGCCGCTCCAGCCCACTCCGGTCCGTCAGCAGAGGATCATCCGCCAGTACCGTGCCAATCCCCGCCATCACCACGTCTGAAGCATGACGAATCCGCTGCACCTCCGCCCGCGACTCCGGCCCCGTCAACCAAAACGGCTGCCCCGCCACCCGCCTCTTCTGGAGCGGCGCCAACCGCCTATCTGCTGACAGCCCAGCCTTCAACGTCACAAACGGGCGCCCCAGGGTCATCGAAGCCGCAAACGCCTCATTTAACTCCCGCGCCTGAGCCTCCCGCAGCCCAACAGAAACCTCAATCCCCGCCGCCCGCATCCGCTCGATCCCCCGCCCACTCACCTTCGGGTTCACATCCGCCGTCGCCACCACGCACCGCGCAATTCTTGCCGCGATCAAAGCATCCGCACAAGGCCCCGTCCGGCCATGATGACTGCATGGCTCCAGCGTCACATAAGCCGTAGCCCCCCTGGCCTCTCCGGCACGCTTCAGAGCAACAATCTCCGCATGATCCCGCCCCTCGTACAGGTGAGCCCCCTCACCAATCACTCCCCCATCCCGCACCAGCACGCATCCCACTTGCGGATTCGGTGAGGCTAGTCCTACGGTCCCTGCCGCCAGCGCAAGCGCCCGCTCCATATATATCGAATTATCGTCCGAAAAGGGAAGCACCCGCACTAACCTCTCCTTGGTCGCCCAGAGCCACCCTTTGTTGCCATTCCACAGCGAAGCGGAAAAACCTGTGATTGCTGTTGTTCTTGGCCCCTAATCAATCAAAGAATCAATAAAACTTTTACTGTCAAACGGAATCAGATCCTCGATCTTTTCTCCTGTACCCGCATAAACCACCGGCAGTCCTAACTCCGTAGCGATCGCCAACACGATCCCGCCTTTAGCCGTCCCATCCAGCTTCGTCAGCACGATCCCACTTACCCGTGCCGCCTCCGTAAACAGCCGAGCCTGTTGCAGCCCATTCTGTCCCGTCGTGGCATCCATTACCAGTAGCGTCTGGTGCGGCGAGCCCGGAATCAGCTTCTCCGCCGTTCGTCGCATCTTGTCCAATTCCTTCATCAGGTCGGTTTTCGTATGCAACCGCCCGGCCGTATCCACAATCAGGACCTGCATCCCACGAGCCTTCGCCGCAGTACACGCGTCATAAAGCGCCGCGGAGGGATCCCCGCCCTGCTTCGTCTTGATCATCTGCACGCCTGACCGAGTAGCCCAAACCTCAAGCTGCTCAATCGCCGCCGCACGAAACGTATCCGCAGCGCACAACAGAACAGTCCTGTGCTGCGCCGTAAAGTGTGCCGCCAGCTTGCCGGACGTCGTCGTCTTACCCGTCCCGTTAACCCCTACCATCATGATCACTTCCGGACCGGAAACCGGATGGGTCACGGGCCTCGCTACCCCATCGAGCACCGCTTGCAGTTCTTTCTTCAGCAGTACTTTCAATTCGCCGCCGCCTTCAATTCCCACCCGAAGCGCTCGCTGTCGCAGATTTTCAAGCACAATCGCAGACGTTGCGCTCCCCACATCGGCCGCCAGCAAGATCGGCTCCAGGCTTTGCAGGGTAGATTCATCGACCTCTCGCGTCAACGCAACGATCGTCCCGATCGACTCCGCGAAGTTCTCGCGCGTCCGAGCAACCGCTTGCCGCATGCGGTCAAAAAAGCCACGACGAGGCTCCTCGACCGGGGCTGCCTTCGCAACCTCTTCAGCCTTCACCTCTTCAAGCAATTTCGGCGCTTCATCGCGCTCGGCGTCGCCACTATTATTGCGTTTTCCAAAAAACGAGAAGGCCATACTCTCCCCAGTCTATCGCGGACGCGCTGGCTCTTGGCCCAACCTACTCGTCGCGCCCCGGCCGTGCCATCAATTCCTTGATCGCATCCCTCGGGCTCTTGCCCCGATGCAGCACCGCGTCCATTTGTTCCGTGATCGGCATCTCCACCCCATACCTCGCTGCCAACCCCAGCGCCGCCGCTGTACTCCGCACGCCCTCCGCCACCTTGCCATTCATCCCCGCCAGGATCTCCGGTAGCTTGCGTCCCTTGCCCAACTCAATCCCTACCGATCGGTTTCGGCTCAGCGTCCCCGTACAAGTCAGTACCAGGTCTCCGACACCCGCCAACCCTGCCAGCGTCTGGCGTCGGCCGCCGCAAGCCACCGCCAAACGCGTAATTTCCGCAATTCCTCGCGTAATCAGCGCAGCTGATGTATTCGACCCTAACCCTAGCCCATGAATCACACCGGAAGACAACGCAATCACGTTCTTCAGCGCACCTCCCAGCTCTACGCCGGTCACATCATCATTCGTGTAGAGGCGCATGGTTGGAGACGAAAAATCCCGCTGAATCGTCTGCGTAATCTCCGAGCTATTTGCCGCCACCACCATCGCCGTCGGCAGCCCCGCCGCAACCTCCTGCGCAAACGAGGGCCCACTCAGTACGCCGCACGGATTACTCGTGACTGACTGAATCACCTGCGTCATCCGCAGAAATGAAACCTCTTCAATACCCTTGCTTGCCGAAAGAATAATCTGGTCACGGATCAGCAGAGGCGCAATCCGCGTAAGTGTCTCCCGCAGATGCTGTGAAGGCGTCACACACAGCAGAATGTCCGCCTCAAAGATCGATGCCGGCAAGTCCACTGTGACGTGGATATCCATCGGCAGCGTAAATCCCGGTAGGTAGGAAAGATTTTCGCCCGTCTCCATCAAGTGCGCCGCCAGGGCAGGGGAGTGAGCCCACAGCGTCAGATCATGCCCGCCTCGCCGAGCCAGTGAAATGGCCAGTGCGGTGCCCCATGCTCCCGCTCCAAGTATTGCAATCCTGCTCATGCTGCGGCCTTTCGTGCGCCTGAACCAAAGCGGCTTTCGGTGCCGGCTAAAAGCCGGCGAATATTCGCGTGGTGCTTCACGCAAACCAGAATCGGAATAAAGAGGAAGCCCGCAATCACAATCGGACTCGGATGCCGGACAAAGTAGAACCCAAACGGCGGAAACGAAGCCGCAGCCAGAACCGATGCCAGCGAAACATACTTTGTCAGCAGAAATACCACAGCAAATACACCCAGAATACATAGGCTCGCAGGCCACACCAGCGCGATAAACACGCCTAGCGCCGTCGCCACGCCCTTACCTCCGCGGAAGCCCAGCCACACCGGAAATACATGCCCCAGGATCGCCACAACAGCGCAAACCACCGCAAGGTCAAAGTTCCCAGGCGACAGAAACTTCGCAATCTGTACCGCTACATATCCCTTGCTCAGGTCCAGCAGCAGCGTCGCAATCCCCAGTCCCTTGGCACCGGAACGCGCCACATTGGTCGCCCCGATATTGCCACTCCCTGATGCTCGAATATCTTCATTGCGAAATGTCCGCACCAATAGATAACCGAACGGTATAGAGCCAAGCAGGTAAGCGATCGGTATGGAGATGAGCCAGGGATTCATATGCGTGCACGTACCTGAACCAGTCTAGCAAGCCGAAGCTCACATCAGTTGCCGCCGAATCATCTCCAGTCCATTCAGCGTCGCAATCATTCGAATTCGTTCTCGATCGCCCGTTAGCCGCAACTCCTTCACCTGCGTCCCTTCGCTATCCGCCACCGCGATATACACCAACCCCAAAGGCTTGCCTTCATCCGCGCCTGTCCCCGGCCCCGGCCCGGCAATCCCCGTAATACCTACGCCCAGCGACGCTCCTGTTCGCTCCCGAATGCCCTCCGCCAGTGCCCGCGCCACCGGTTCAGACACCGGCCCCTCGCGTTCAATCATCTCCACCGGCACTCCCGCAAAGCTCGTCTTCAACGCATCCGAGTACACCACCGCACCACCCAGGAAATATCTTGAGCTCCCCGCAACTCCGGTCAGACGCTCCGCCAGCATCCCGCCCGTGCAACTCTCCGCAGCCGCCAGCGTCATATGCCGCAGGCCCAGCATCAGCAGCACAACCTCCTCCAGCGATTCACCCTGCGAAGAATAAATATCCTCATCCATCTCATGTTCGACCCGTCCCGCAACCTCATCCACCTGCGCCTGCGCTGCGGTCAGCGTTGCAGCAGCCATCTGAAAGTGCAGATGAATCTCGCCCGCATGCGCCAGGATCGTCGTCTCCACATTTGGATACTGCTTGTAGATCGGAGCTGTTCGGCTATCCACCGTTGACTCTGGCAGCAGCGCCATCCGCAACTCACGCTTGGCCAGGAACCGTGTCGGCAGGTGCGCCGCCAGCCTCGGCTTCACCTCCTGGTCAAACATCGGCTTCAGCTCCTTCGGTGGCCCCGGCAGCAACACAACAATCCGCCGCTTGCCCGCAAAATCTTTCACCAGGTACTGCCCCGGCGCACTCCCATGTTTGTTTTCAAGTAGTGTCGCACCATCCAGCACATCGGCCTGCTTGGTATTGTTCGGCGGCATTGCAATCTGACGTTCTGCAAACCGCTTGTACAACCACGCAATAATCGCCGGATCGGGATACACCGAAATCCCCAGTGCCCCTGCCGCTGCCTCGCGCGTCAGATCGTCTTCGGTGGGCCCCAGCCCTCCGGAAAAGATCACTAGGTCTGCCCGCGAAAGTGCAAT
>JAYVDT010000044.1:0-2079 GCA_043749265.1 Rhodanobacteraceae bacterium
ATGCCGACCATCGTCCGTTCCTACTCAAAGATCAATCTCGGCCTGGCCATTGGGCCGCCGCGCCTGGACGGCTTTCACGCTTTGTCGACGCTTTACCAGACGCTTGCGCTCCACGACCTGCTGACCGTGTCGGCTGTGTCGGCTGCGGAGACACGCATCACCCTGACGTGCAGCGATCCGCGCGTGCCCCTTGACGCTCGCAATACGGTCTGGAAGATGGTGAACAAGGCCCTGGGGCAGTTTGGTCAACGTGCCGTTGTGACGATTCATATCCAGAAGAACCTTCCGATTCAGGGGGGGATGGGGGCTGGCTCGGCCAACGCGGCGGCGGCGCTGATTGGCTTGGAAAAAGAGCTTGACCTCAAGATTCCGAAAGACACCCGGCTGGCTATGGCGGCTGAGGTCGGATCGGATGTGCCTCTGTTTCTGGTAGGCGGATCCGTACTGGGTTCGGACCGCGGGCAGGTGGTGGCGGCAGTTGCGGATGTAAGTCTTGGCGGTTCGACGGAGATTCCGTGCGTGATCGCGCTGCCCGGACGTGGGGTTTCCACCCCGCAGGCATTCCGCGACTGGGATAAACGTTTCAACCCCGATTTGCACAATGCTCCCATCCGGGATACACTAGCGGAGTTGAGCCGCACTTATGCGTCCGTCTTCTCCTGTGAGAGGACAAACGAAAAGCCCGGCGCCTCCGGTATCTTTTTTGATCCGAGTCTTGCGTCGTTGAAAGCTGCCGACAAGCAGGACGGCCCTGAAAACTTGCATGGGTTCTCTAGTGAGCAACATCACACGGCACGTGCTTCTGATCTCAGAAGCCGGGCCACGAGCGGTTTTGAGATTGATCTGGCCGAGAACTCCCTTCTCGCGCTTGTCCGCACCGGGATTGAAAACGACTTTGAAACGGTCGTCTTTCTTCAGTATCCCCTCCTGCGTGAAATCAAGCGACATTTGATGGGATCCTCGGAAGCTGAGAATTCGGCAACTTATGCCGCGCTCTCCGGCTCAGGCTCCGCCTTGTTTGGCTTTTACCGGATCATGGCAGACGCGCATGCCGCTCAACAAAGGCTTCAGCAACATGGCGTTCAGGCAATCGTCACTTCGACCTTGCCTCGACCTCTGTACTGGAGCAGGATGTTCGCAGAGTAATTTTTCCCGGACCTGAGCTTCTTTTACTTGCAGAAGTGATGACAATCCGGGCAATTACTGGGCGATCGACTAACGGTAGGTCAGGTGCCTTTGGAGCATCTAGTCTAGGTTCGAATCCTAGTCGCCCAGCCAAATAAGGCTAGGAACTCACACGGTCGATCGAAGAGCTTTACCGCTCAAGTCCAGGGTTCACCCAAGCAGCATCGGTGAACTGCAGTAAAACAGGGTTATTGATGCTTTCTGATATCGGTGCAACCTCCGGCCAGATCGCGGCAGTAGAAAGCATTTGCACTTCTCGCGGAAACAACGCGCCAGTACATGCAATCCTTTGGCAAGGAATTTGGAAAGAACCAACGTCTTTTACCTCGCAAGAAGTACCGGCCAACCAGCCGGAGACAGACATAAACCAGCAGGAACCACCCAAGGTCAACCAACCTGAGGAGTTTCAGACGTGAGCAAACAAGACACAGCTGTGGTTCTTCCCCCTGATTTGGCACGTGACGAACAAATGCTTGCGGTCACAACCGCAGTGATGGACGTCGCGCAATCTGCAACATCTCCGCAAGGAGCCTCCGCAAAAACCGGCCCGGAACGCAAACGTTCAGGCCGGTTGAGCGAGGCAAAGCGCTTTAAAATCTTCTGCGGCGAAGCAAACAAACCGCTCGCAGAAGAGGTTTGCCGCTTCGTCGGCGTGCCTCTAGGTGAAACCCGGATGCAACGATTCGCCGACGGAGAGATCCACTTCCAGTTGCTGGAAAACGTTCGCGGCGCAGACGTCTTCGTAATCCAGCCCACATGCCGTCCGGTCGACCAGCACCTGATGGAACTTCTTATTATGATCGATGCGCTCAAGCGGGCTTCCGCTGCGCGCATCACGGTCGTAATGCCGTACTACGGTTACGCCCGGCAGGACCGCAAGGACCGGCCGCGCGT
>JAYVDT010000045.1:0-7172 GCA_043749265.1 Rhodanobacteraceae bacterium
GAGCAGCGCCAAAGCGGCTTTCTGATTCCGACCATTGGCCAGTCCTCCACCAAGGGCCTGGTGCTGGGCGAAGAGTTCTACATCGCCATCAATCGCTCCATGGATCTGACCGTTGGAGCCGAGTACTTCTCCAGCATCGGCTTCGCTCAGAATGCCACTTTCCGTTATCGCGGCGCCGGGCTCGACTTCGTCAACGTTCATTACTCCGGCGTGCTGGACCGCCGCTCCGGCACCGCCAACCAGGGTGGCGAAGACTTCATCCTGGCCGCCCGGCATGACTTTGGCCCGCATACTCGCACCGCCGCCAACGTCGACTATCTTTCCAGCTACATCTTCCGCGAGGCCTTCACCGACACCTTCAACCAGGCCGTCACGTCCGACATCATCTCCACGGCCTACATCTCCCACGCGGCGAATGGCGTAGAGGTAAGCGCGCTGGCCGACCGGTATCAAGGCATCAAGACCATCGCCCAGGGCGCTACCCTGTTGAACCCTGCCGGCATTCAGCAGCAGCAAGTCCGCATCTTCCATGCCCCTACACTGGCCTTTGCGACCACCGATCATCGCGTCGCAGGCACTGGCCTTCAAGTCGCCATGGAGGCCTCTGCCTCGGGTCTCAAACGCTCACAGCCCAACTTCGTCACCGGCGGCATCATCGAGCGCTTCGACTTCCACCCCCAAGTCTCCTACCCCCTCGCGTTTGGCTCCTGGCACATGGTGCCGTCCCTCGCCGCGCGCGAGACTGTCTACACCCGTTCCCGGCGACAGCCTGTCCGCGGTCAGCCCCCGCTTGAGGACCCGGCCGCGCTGAGTCGTTCCGACTTCGAGTTCGCCTTCGCCGTGCGCCCACCCGTCCTCACCCGGACCTTTGCGCCAACGCGCCTGACTCGCCTGCTGGGCAACGAGCTTCGCCACACCATCCAGCCCGAACTCACTTACCGGCTTACGACCGGCGTCTCTAACTTCTCCAACATCCTGCGCTTTGACGCAACCGACATCGCCTCCAATACCAACGAGGCCGAGTACGGCATAACCCAGCGCATCTTCCGCCGCGTTCGGCACTCCGGCCCCTGCCAGACCGCTACCGTTGCCGCCGAACCCGGCTTCAACTCCACGCCGGACGACACCTCCGACCCCGCCGCCATCTCGCCTCGACAGGTTGCCAGTGAACCTGCCGCGCCCGAGATCTGCACCCACTCAGAGGCTCTCATCTCATGGCGGCTGACCCAGAAATACTTCTTCGACCCAACCTTCGGGGCCGCCATCAATAATGGACGTCGCAATATCTTTGAGTCCACCCTGGACCTTTCAGGCGTCGCCTTCCTGACCGAGCGCCGTGACATCTCGCCGCTCATCTCCCGCCTCCGCGTCCGCACCTCACCTCACACGGACATCGAATGGGACTTCGACCTGGACACCGGCGCGCGCAAATTTACATCGTCCAACGTCTTTGTCGATGTCCACCAGGGCAAGGCGTTCTCTGCTGTCAGCTACGCTCGGCTCGATGCCCCCGGTCGCTTCTTTACCCAGAATCCGGATCCGCCGGTCGGCACCACGAGCGCAACCGGTGTCTCGTCCTCGGTCTCCGACTTCAACCAGCTTCGCTTCCTCCTCGGGTATGGAAACCCCGGCAAGCCTGGCCTCTCCCTGGCCTCCAACATTGGTCTGGACCTCAAAAGCTTCTACGGCACAACCAGCAATAACTCCTCCGCAGCCGGAAGCACGAGCACGACGGTCTATCCCGCGCTGCTCCAGTACGCCGCCGTGCAGGGAAGCTACAACTTCAACTGCTGCGGCTTCTCGATGGAGTATCGCAAGTTCGAGCTGGGCTCAGTCCGCAACGAAGGCACGTACAAATTCAGCTTCACTCTCGCCAACATCGGGACAGCCGGCAACCTTCGCCGCGCCGAACGTCTCTTCTAAAACAATCCGAACGTCTCTTCCAAAACAAAAAGCTTGTTGCTGTGGAGTGGATGTAATGTCCGAATCCGTTTTCGTTCAGAGAAAACGGTGTTTACACCCTTGGCTTCCTCTACCTCGACAGGTAATTCGCCTTGGCGGCTGCTCTCCCCGGCCGCGCCCATGCGTCCACTCAATGAGACAATCAAACGTGCGCACATTCTACACAACCTTCGCCAGCCTTGTCCTTGCCTCTGCCGCTGCCATCGTAGGCTGCCACGCTCAGCTACCCGCGCCTGGAACAGGTAGAGCGCTCTCTCCCGATCTCACCCGGCGCGTCGAAATCCTGATCCGCTCACGCACCCGGCTTTCGCCCGAATACGTCATGACCATCGGCCCGCGCGAGTCCTCCAACATCGCCGGCTTCGACAAGATTGATGTCACCTTCACCGGTGAAGGCACCCCCTCCAAACCCATGACGTTCCTGCTCTCCACCGACGGCAAGACGCTTGCGCAGTTCAATAAATACGACATCAGCAAGGATCCCAGGACGCTCGTCAACGGCGCTGGCCGGCCCGCGCGCGGTGGCCCGGAGTCGGCGCCTGTAGAGATCGTCGCCTTTGACGACCTCGAATGCCCTTACTGCACCAAGATGCACAGCCAGCTCTTCCCCGCGCTGACTGATCGCTACGGCAAAAGCGTCCGCATTGTTTACCGCGACTTCCCTCTCAACATGCATCCGTGGGCGATGCGCGCCGCCATCGATACCAACTGCATTGCATTGCAGTCCACGCCCTCGTACTGGAACCTGGTCGACTACATCCACGCCCACGCCAGCGAGTTAGGCGGCTCGGATCACTCACTTGAAAAGGCTAACCAGTCGCTCGACCAGCTAGCCAACGACGAAGCCAAAAAAGCCAGCCTCAACACCGACGCCGTCGCCGCCTGCGTGAAGAAGCAGGACGACAGGGACGTCAAGGCCTCCATGAAGATCGGTGAAGACCTCGGCATCGAGGCCACGCCTGTGCTCTTTATCAATGGCGAAAAACTTGAAGGCGCCTATCCGCTGACCGACGTCTTCCGCATGGTGGACGGAGCCCTGACCGCCGCCGGCCAGACTCCACCCGCAGCCTACGTGCCCCCAACCCCGCCACCCGCCGCCCCTGCGACGAAGCCCGGAGCCTGAATCAAGCCGATTTGTATTTTTTTTCAGAAGAGAGTGAATCAGCGGCAGGCTCTACCTGACGGAGCCGCTTTGATTTCATCCAGCAGACACCGATCGCAAAAATATCAGACAATAGCGGTATCGAGGTTCGACCCCCAGTGACGCTTAAGAAAACCGCAGTCCTGCTTACCCTTACGCTGCTCACTGTCGCGGGTTGCCACCGCACTCCTTCAGCGGACGTAGTCGCTACCGTCAACGGCCACCCCATCATGCGCGCCGATCTCGACAAGGCCTATACCGATCAGCTGGGCGATGCCGCACAGCAGGCAGAGAAGCCCTCTGCCGAGCAGGCCGACTCGCTCCGCCTCAATCTCCTCTCGCAGCTCATCAGCGAAGAGACCATCCAGCAGCGCGCCGTCAAGATGAACCTTACCGCGACGCCCGAAGAGGTCGACGCCAAGCTGACCGAGATGAAGGCCCCTTACACCGAAGAGCAGTTCACCGCGCGCCTGGCCGAGCATCACACCACCGTCGATGAGATCAAGCGCGACCTCCGCCGCTCGCTCACCACCAACAAGCTGCTCAACAAGGAGATCAACTCCAAAATCTCTGTCTCTGACGCGGACATCAGCGCCTACTTCGCCGCGCACAAGGCCGACTTCAATAACATCGAGACCCAGTTCCACATCGCACAGATCCTCGTAACCGACGCCCCCGCCGCCCGCCCTGCCAACCTCCAGGGCAGTAAGGCTACCAGCGACGCCGAAGCCCGCAAGAAGATCCAGGCCATCAAGAATCGCGTCGATTCCGGCGAAGACTTTGGCTCGCTCGCCATGAACTTCTCCGAGAATGCCCAGACTTCTGCCTCCGGCGGGGACATGGGTTCCGTCTCCGAGTCGCAGCTCAAGAGCAGCTCTGCCGTCTACGAAAACATCGCCAAACTCAAGCCCGGCCAGGTCACCGACATCATCCCCTTCCCCGACCCCGCGGACCCTACCGGCAGGAAAATCGGCGGCTACGCCATCTTCCAACTCCTTGCACGCGATCCCGCCGGCCAGCACGACGTGTCCGAGCCTGGCATCCAGCAGCGCATCCGCCAGGGCCTCCGCGACGCCCGTTCCCAGCTCCTCAAAGGCGCCTTTTTTGAGATGCTCCGCGACCAGGCCAAAGTGGAAAACTACTTCGCCGAGCAAATCTTCAAAGCTGACGCCCACTAGCTTTCCATCGTCGTCCTTTCGTATCGAAGCGGATGAATCTGCGGCCCGGGCATAGAACCCACTCCATGATTCTCACCATCGTCGCCCTCAGCATCCTCCTTATGCTCGTCCGGCCTCGCAATATCCCGGAGGTCTACTGGGTTGGCGGCGGGGCCATTCTCCTCGTTGCCCTGCGCCTGGTGCCGCTCAAGGCCGCGGGCAAAGCCGTCGCCGAAGGCACGGATGTCTATCTCTTCCTCATCGGCATGATGCTCCTGTCCGAACTCGCACGCGAGCAGGGCGTCTTCGACTGGCTCTCCGGAGTCGCCGTCCGCAGCGCCAACGGCTCCTGCGCACGGCTCTTCACGCTCGTCTACGTCATCGGCACGCTCGTCACCATCTTCATGTCCAACGATGCCACTGCCGTCGTTCTGACCCCCGCCATCCTCACCGCCGTCCGCAAAGCCAAAGCCGAGCCCCTCCCCCACCTCTTCGCCTGCGCCCTCATCGCCAACGCCGCCTCCTTCGTCCTGCCCATCTCGAACCCCGCCAACCTCGTCGTCTTCCACCACGGCATGCCGCCGCTTGGTCGCTGGCTGCTTTCCTTCGCCCTGCCGTCTGCGCTCTCCATCATCGCAACGTACCTTGTCATGCGCGTTATCTTCCGCAAAGACCTCGCCGCGACGATCTCGAACGGCGTAGCGCCAAAGCCTCTCACAAGCGACGGCAAGCTGGTCCTCGGCGGCCTCGTCCTGATGATCGCCGTTCTCCTCACCGCCTCCGCCTTCAATAAAGATCTCGGCCTGCCCACGTGTCTCGCTGCCCTCGTCATCACGGCCATCGTCTCCATCAAGGCCAGGGCCAGCCCCATCAGCCTCGCAAAAGAAATCAGTTGGGGCACACTAGCCCTGGTCGCCGGACTCTTCGTCCTGGTCGATGCGGTAGAAAGCATCGGCGCGCTTGACTACACCGTGGCCGCCCTGCACTGGGCAGACAGCCTCGCGCCGGCAACCGGAGCGCTCGTCACCAGCTTCGCCGTCGGCGTGGCAAACAACATCGTCAACAACCTGCCCCTCGGCCTCATCGCCGGCGGAACCTTGCAGGTCGCGCACGCCCATGGCCTCATCGCAAACGCGGTTCTTATCGGCGTCGACCTGGGCCCCAACCTCTCCATCACGGGCTCCCTCGCAACGATCCTCTGGCTGCTTGCCCTGCGCAAGGAAAAGCTCAACGTAAGCTTCTGGGACTTCCTCAAGGTAGGCGCAATCGCGATGCCCGTAGCCCTCATCGCCGCAATGGCCGGAGCAATCCTGATGCAACACTTCGGCCTCGCATAAGACGATGTCACCACCCACCTATTACTATCGATGCACCATGTCCTCATCCACTGCCAAGACCCGCTTTGCCATCCTCGGCTTCGGTCACCACGCCATCCGCCGCCTCGTCCCCGCCTTCGCCGCATCCACTAAAGCCACCCTCACCGGCCTCTGGCGCCGCAACCTGGAAGCCGCAGACGCAGACGCCAGGACCCTCGGAATCCGCGCCTTCACCACCGCCGAAGAACTTTGTTCCTCCCCCGAGGTGGACGTCGTCTTCATCACCAGCCCGGACGCCATGCATCTCGACGACGCACGCCTCGCCTTCCGTCACGGCAAAGCTGTCCTGTGCGAAAAGCCCCTGGCTATGAACGCCGGCCAGGCCGCTGAAATCCTCGCTGCAAGCCAGCAAGCCGGAGTCTTCTTCGGCGTGGGCCAGAACTTCCGTTTCAACCAGTCCGTCGAATTCATGGCCCGGCAGATCGCCGCAGGCCGCATCGGCAAGCCGCAATTCGCGTACTCGCAATTCAGCTACCCCGGCAACACAGCCCCCCGCAAATGGATCACGGACCCCTCGCTCGCATGCGGTGGCCCCATCGCCGATGTCGGCGTCCACTGCATCGATACCCTGCGCTTCATCCTCTCGGCAGAGGTCAAAACCATCAGCGTTCTGGCCAGTAAGGATGAGCAGTCCGGCGAAGTCGAAGCCGTCTCCACTATCCAGATGCAGATGTCCAGCGGAGTCTTCGCCAACGTCATTGCCACAGCCCGCGCACCCTACCGCACGCTGCTCGAAGTAACCGGCTCTGAGGGCGTTTTGATTGCTGAAGATGGGCTAACCGTCGATCATCCCGTGGATGTAATCCTGCGCCGCGCAGACGCACCCGCTGAGACCCACACTTTCTCCAACAGCGACGGCTACATCCGTATGATCGACGCCTTTACCGACGCGCTCCATGGCCAGGGGACGTTCTCGCCATCCGGACAGGACGGCGTCATCAACCAGCGCATCCTTGACGCGGCCTACCGCTCCTGGCACTCCGGCCTCCGCGAAACCCTCTAAAAACCCAGCACCAGCCAGGTGCCCCCTGTCTCGCTTCTGAGACAGGGGTATTTGAGTCCCCGACAATTACGGCATGGCCACAGCAAGCGCCGTCGCAACCCCACCATGCTTCGGCGCAATCTCCCGCTTGGGCGCAGGCTGGGGCAGATACTTTTTATAAACACTAATGTGGAAGCACGACTGCTGGAACTCTTCCTCCACGTCCACCTTGCCCTCCTGCACCAGCGGCAGGAGATATCCACGAAGCCACGCAATCTCTGTCAACGACAGACCATGCTTCGCAAGATCCACCGCCTGCCCCGTCAAATGGGGCGAAGCCGTCTCACCAGCCGCGGGAGCCGCATTACCGTTCGTCCGCTGGAGCCTTTGCTGAAACTCAACCGTCCGTACCGCAGAATTCACTTGCAGTGGCGTGTGGAACCGCGCATAGTGCGCCCGAGCCAGCGAGTTCAGGAATACGGCGGTCCATGGCCGGCAGTACCGCCGATTCATCGGCAGGCGCTCGTCCGTCTGGATGCCCATGCCCGTAGGCA
>JAYVDT010000046.1:0-2076 GCA_043749265.1 Rhodanobacteraceae bacterium
TAGCAGATGGCGAGCGTGGCGCCAGCTTCAGAGAGCTTCTGGCAGATGGCCCAGGCGATACTGCGCTTGTTGGCCAGGCCGAAGACGACGGCTACTTTGCCTTTGAGGTCGATCATATGCGGTGTAACTCCTTGCGGTAGATTCCGTTGGTAAGGATAGCAGTGTGTAGAGTCGGAGGCGTTCCGGGGCCGAAAGGCTTAACGCCGATTTGCACCAATGGCCGCCGATTGTTGTGAGATAGGACAATTTCCTTGAGGGTTTTTGGAGACTGAAACACCAGATTCCTCAGGTGCGCTTCGGAATGACAACAAAGGAAAGACCCGGCTCTAATGCGATTGGATCTGGCGGAAGACTCGGAGGAGATTGCCACCCAGTAGTTTGTGGAGGTCCTGCTTTGAGTAGCCGTGCTGGTGGAGGGCTGTGGTGATGCGGGGGAGGTCGGCGGCAGAGTTGAGGGTGGCGGGCAGTTGCGGGATGCCGTCGAAGTCGGAGCCAAGGCCTACGTGGTCAATGCCGGCGACGCGGATGATGTGGTCGAAGTGGTCGATGAGCGAGGTGAGTGGTGGGGGGCCGATGCGGTCGGCGTAGATGCGATCGATAGCATCCGAGACGGGGAAGGGGATGGGCTGGCCGGTGGCGCGGTACGGTGCGGCGGCTTGCTCGTGCACGGTGCGGCGTTCGTCGCGGGAGGACTCCCAGGCCAGGCGCCAGGATTCGTCGATAAAGGCGGGGAAGAAGTTGACCATGCAGACTCCGCCTTTGTGCGCAATGGCAAGAAGCTGGTTGTCAGTGAGATTGCGGGGCGACGGGGTGAGGGCGCGAGCGGAGGAATGGGAGGCGATGACGGGGGCTTCTGAGTGGTCGATAACTTGCCAGAAGGTCTGGTCCGAGACGTGGGAGATGTCGATCATCATGCCGAGACGATTCATCTCGCGGATGACCTGGTGGCCGAAGGGGGTTAGGCCCTGGGTGGAGGATTCCGGGTCGCCGGATGAGGCGGCCCACTCATTTGAATTGGCCCACGTGAGGGTCATGTAGCGGACGCCGAGGCGGTAAAAGGTGCGGAGGATGGCGAGTGAGTTTTCGATGGCGTGGCCGCCTTCGAGGCCGAGGAGTACGGCGAATTTGCCCTCGGAGCGAGCGGTGAGAATGTCGTCCGGGGTAAGGCAGAGGCGTAGGTCGGCGGGGTGGAGGCGGACTTGCTCCAGTACTGAGTCCATGAGGGCCAGGGCGCGGTGGGCGTAGCTCCCGGGTCTGTATTCGCTGGGATCTACCCAGACGGCGAAGAACTCCGCGGCGAGGTTGCCCTGGCGGGCGGTGGCGAGATTGATCATGCCGCGGCCGAGGGGGTCGGTAAAGTGCCAGTGCTCGTCGAGGAAGCGCTGGGGGGTGTCTGCGTGCGTGTCGATGATGAGGGCGGAGGCGTGTATGGCGGCGGGATCGCTCATGCTTGTCTCTACCGTAACAAGACAGGATCCGGGGCGACGAAGAAGTTTGGTGGATGGGGTTGATGCCTGATGGACAACTCGGGGTGATTGGCGGTCGTCTTACTGACCAGAGGTGAGACATGGCACAGGGCATCGACTCAACGAAAACTCCGGGGCGTCCTTCACATGAAGCGGTTGAATCAACCGGAGATGAATCGGAAGCAAGCAGAATCAACAAGTTAGCGATGGAGAGCGCAAAGCGTGCAGAGAACCGCATTCACTCGGACGAGACGAAAATTCCGGGAAGCAGCATTTTTACTAAATAAGGTTTTTGGGACCAGCCCGCAAGACCCCGCCATTCTGTGGGGTCTTGCTTGTTTTTTGCGACAAATAAATTTGAGAGCTGCGACGCCGGCTTCAGCTACTTCATGATCGCGTGCACCGGAGCCCGCCCGGCACTCCGATGGCCCCCATGACCCTTCTTTCGCGCAGGATCGGGTTACCGCCGGCGAAGGTCATAACTTTGCAGCCGTTTAGGCGTTGATGCCAAAAAATTGCTGGGTAGGCTGCGCGTTGTTGCCTAAATCCAGCGTGGAAATGTCGAAGGCACGCGAGGTCCAGACTTTATCCATTGCGATGTCGATATAGC
>JAYVDT010000047.1:0-2075 GCA_043749265.1 Rhodanobacteraceae bacterium
CTCCAGACGCTCACCCGGGCGGGCTTGCTTATCTCGCATGCAGGCACCAACGGCGGCTATGCGCTATCCCGGCCAGCGACTGAGATTACGGCTTTTGAAGTTATCCGAGCGATTGACGGCCCACTTTTTATCACCAGTTGCATCACGATCCACGGGACCTGCGACTTGGACAGTCACTGCACCATCAAAGAACCATTGCGCAAGGTAAACGACTCCATCAAGAACCTGCTCAACGGCATCCGCATCGCCGATCTTGCGGAAGCCCCTGACGCCGAAGATCACCAGGCAGCGCTTGGCGGCGGACTCGTCAGCATCGCGGTTTAGCCCAGCGGCCAGTCCGGACGCCAACAAGTTCACGGACCATATTTCAGGGTTACGAACTTAGCAATACGAATTCAGGAGCCAGAACAAAATGAACAACATGATCGCAGAAAACATGGAACAGTCCAGCAGCATGACCCCCAACGGCGTCGTCATCAGCGAGTCCACTGAGCCCCTTCCCGAGGGTGTGAGCCTTCCGATTTACATGGACAACCACTCCACCACGCCTATGGATCCGCGTGTGCTGGAAGCGATGCTGCCGTACTTCGGAAAAATCTTCGGCAATGCCGCCAGCCGCAACCACCAGTTTGGCTGGGAAGCCGAACAGGCCGTGGATAAGGCGCGTGAGCAGGTCGCCAAGCTGATTGGTTGTACCGCCAAGGAGATCATCTTCACCTCCGGTGCCACTGAGTCCAACAACCTCGCCATCAAGGGAGTGGCCGAGATGTACCGCGAGAAGGGAAACCATATCATCACGCAGGTCACGGAGCACAAGGCCGTGCTCGATACCTGCAAGAAGTTGGAGCGCCAGGGCTTTGAAGTGACCTACCTGCCGGTCGAAACCGACGGTCTGGTCTCGGTCGAAAAGCTCAAGGCTGCGATCACTGACAAGACGATTCTGGTTTCGATTATGTTTGCCAACAACGAGATCGGCGTCATTCAACCGATGGAAGAGATTGGCAAGCTGTGCCATGAGAAAGGCATCCTGTTCCACACGGACGCTGTGCAGGCTGTCGGCAAGATCCCGGTCGACGTGCAGAAGATGAACATTGATATTCTCTCCATGACCGCGCACAAGGTCTACGGTCCCAAGGGCGTGGGCGCGCTGTACGTTCGCCGCCGCAACCCGCGCGTACAGATCACGGAGCAGATCAACGGTGGAGGCCACGAGCGCGGTATGCGTTCGGGCACGCTCAACGTCCCCGGCATCGTCGGGTTGGGCGAGGCTTGCGAGATTGCCGGCGAAGAGATGGTCGCCGAGACTGCTCGCCTGACGGAACTGCGCGACTACCTCAAGGCCAAGTTTGAGAACGCGCTGGACTACATCCACGTCAACGGCAACATGGACCACCATCTGCCCGGCAATCTCAACATGAGCTTTGTTCATGTTGAAGGCGAGTCGCTCCTGATGGGCATCAACGATATCGCCGTCAGTTCCGGTTCGGCCTGCACCTCGGCCACGCTGGAGCCGTCATTCGTGCTGAAGGCGCTGGGCCTGGGCGACGATGTGGCGCACTCTTCCATTCGCTTCGGTCTTGGCCGTTTCAACAACAAGGCAGAAGTCGATTACGTCTCGGACAAGGTCATCAACGTGGTCAACCACCTGCGCGAGATGAGCCCGCTGTACGAGATGGTCAAGGAAGGTATCGACCTTAGCAAGATTGAGTGGGCAGCACACTAATCTTCAGCGCATTTCGGCGGACCAAACACACGAACCGTAACATCTAAAAGCGGCATCAGGAGAATCAAAATGGCATATAGCGATAAGGTAGTCGATCACTACAGCAATCCCCGCAACGTCGGCCAGATGGACAAGACCTCGGATGAGGTCGGTACCGGCCTCGTTGGCGCCCCGGAGTGCGGCGATGTCATGCGCCTCCAGATCCGCGTCAACCCAGAGACCCAGGTCATCGAAGACGCCAAGTTCAAGACCTTTGGCTGCGGTTCGGCCATCGCCTCCAGCTCACTCGCAACGGAGTGGGTCAAAGGCAAAACCATTGCGGAGGCCTTGACGATCTCGAACACCGATATCG
>JAYVDT010000048.1:0-2072 GCA_043749265.1 Rhodanobacteraceae bacterium
GCGCAGTCATGGTCCTGTTGCTGGCAGGTGCTGCGTTTGCACTGACTCGCATGGCGAAGGGTTCCGCCATCGATCCCAATAAATTGGCAAAAGTTACCCGAGGCGATGTAGCTCGCTCCGTGGTCGCAACAGGTAAGATCCAACCGATCACCAAGGTCGAAGTGAAGAGCAAAGCCTCAGGTATTGTGGAGAAGCTTTACGTCGACATCAACCAGCGAGTGACCAGGGGACAACCGTTAGCGCAACTTGACCAGGAAGAGATCACGGCTCAGGTGGCGGCACAGCGCGCGCAACTTGCCGCGGCTGAAGCCAACGTGGGTACCTTTCGTGCAAACATTGAGCAGGATACCGTGAACGCGTCCGCGCCGGACCTGCCGATGTACAAGGCCACGCTGGATCGCAATCAGCGCATGAAATCCGATGGAATCGTAAGCCAGCAGGCCGTCGACGACACGAACAGGGACTATCTCGCGGCACTCACTCGGCGAGACTCTTCCCGCGCACAGATCGGCGTCGACAACGCCAAACTGAAGCAGGCACAGGCCCAGGTCATGCAAAGCAAGGCCAGCCTCAAGCAGTTAGAGGAGCAGCTAAGCTACACAACTATCGTGGCTCCCATGGATGGGGTGATGCTTTCGCGCGACGTCGAGGTCGGCGATGCCGTCAGCTCGATTCTTATACTCGGTTCAACGGCCACGCTCGTCATGACGGAGGGCAATATCAACCAGGTCTACGTGCAGGGCAAGGTAGATGAAGCCGACATTGCCCACGTCTTCATGGCACAGGCAGCGCGTATCAAGGTCGAGAGCTTCCGGGACCGTTTATTTACAGGCAAAGTAACCAGGATCGCGCCACTCGGCGTGGAAAAGGACAATGTAACCACCTTTGAAGTTCGCGTCTCTATCGACAATCCTGGCGGTGAGTTGAAGGCCAATATGACTGCGAACGCCGAGATTCTGTTGGAAGAGCACCACGGAGTCCTGACCGTACCGGAAAATGCCGTGATCTACGACAACCAGAAGAGCGCCTCGGTGGAGATACCGGACAGTAAGCAGAAGGAAGGAAAGAGAAAGGTCCCGGTCAAGGTAGGTCTGTCGAACGGCTCCGTGACCGAGATCGCGAACGGCCTCAACGAAGGAGACCAGGTCGTTCTACAACAATAAGATTTTCAGTCCCACCGCCGGCAAGTGACTAGCCAGGTAACTTGCCAGCGGTGCGGTTTCAGACAACTCTGTGATGCCGAAACAGAACGTCTAATGCGCACCATCCGCTTTGGCAAATCGCACGGTATATTCGCCGACGCGCTGGCCTTGGGTCAAGCCGACAGTAATATCGGTCCGGTAGTGGATTCCCGCATAAAGACGAGACATCGCGGCTTCCTGCGCCTGTGCGTTGAAATACACGGCACCGTTCGGAAACAGGTAGGAGAGAACATCGGCGCCGGCTGCGGAAAAGACCGAATGGCCCGACACGTAGGACGGAAAGTTCGGGAGCCCGGTCCAGGTTTTAATGTTCGGGTCCAACTGTGATGGGCGAGGGTTGAAGTAGGCATACTTGGTATCCCAGCAGCTAACCGCTCCATCGTGCATCGCCATGTCAAGCAGCGCGAAGACGCGGGCGGTGCGAACCTCGCTCATCTGCGCGGCCACAATGTATGGAACGGCAATTGCGTTCCAGTGGCCCGAGGGCGTAGGCGTGCTCACGCCGTCAGCCCACTTGTAAACGGTGGCCAGTTGATCTCGAGTGATGTTGTTGGTGACCGTACGCACCTCGGTAAGGTCCGAGGCCATCTGAGCCGAGGAGGTCGAGGGTGGAGGTACAGAACGTTCATTGACGATATCTGTAGGGGACATCATCCATCCCTTCACCTGCCCAAAGACGGGAAGCATAGGGGGCCGCGGCGGGCCATCCATGCTTGTCCATGGAATCTCTCCATGGGCCACGGAGTTGCTGTAGAGCTGTTGCCATATCGTCGCGTTGCCGGCGGCACTCTTCATCCCATCGCTGGCGGCGCGAGCAGCAAAGACCGCGGCTATGCCCTTGCCCAGGGAGACTCCAGCAGCGACATCCGA
>JAYVDT010000049.1:0-2072 GCA_043749265.1 Rhodanobacteraceae bacterium
CTTGTCAAAATGGCAGAAACGCACTCTACTGAGGGCCGCGGCTGCGTATAACAGTTGTATGAAAACTTTCTACCTCTTGTGTATGTTCCTGCTGGCGACGTCCGGCCTTGCCGCGCAACAGATGACATCGGGAACTTTGCAGGTGGGCGGAGTGGAACGTACTTACTTACTTCATGTTCCCACTGGGGATTTGAGTGGAAAAGCTTTGCCGCTGGTGCTGGCGCTTCACGGGTCTGGAATGACCTCTGCACTGATGGCAGAAGTGACGGGGCTGAATACCTGGGCCGATAAGACGGGGTTTATCGTGGTATACCCGCAAGGGCTGCAGAATCATTGGAACACCGAACTGCCGCCCGAAGTCGGAGGGGACGACGTTGCGTTTATGAAAGATCTGCTGGCGAAGATGGAGAGCTCGTACTCTGTCGATCGCAGTCGAGTGATCGCGGCTGGCTATTCCAATGGAGCAAGGTTTGGGCAGGAGCTGGGATGCTCCGACGATTTTCAATTTAAAGCGATTGTGGTGATCGACGGCATGCTTTCGCCCGAGTCAGCCAAGCGATGCGCTCCGAAGCACACGGTGCGTCTCATCGAATTCCACGGTACCGCAGATCCGCTGGTGCCCTATCTCGGCGGACGCGTCGCCGTACCGAACGGACCGATGGTCATCTCGGTGGCCGACGACCTTCAGCTATGGCAGCGGATCAATCACTGCGCGCCTGACCCAAAGAGCGAGAAGCTACCGGATAACGGAGAAGATGGAACTCATGTCGAGCGCATTCAGTTCCACGGTTGTGCTGCCGGAGGTGAGGTGACGCACTACCGCATCCTCGAAGCTGGTCATGTGTGGCCCGGATATCTCAACACGCCCAAGAGACTGGGACAGACGACGCAGCAGATCGATGCGAGCCGATATATAGCCCGGCTCGTCTCTGGCGAGATTGAACCCTAGGAGGGTCAACTTTTGAAATTACTGCTACCGATAAACGTTAGGACTCTATCAGGGCTGCCCCGCGCACGAAGCTGAGAGTCGCTGGGCAGTCTCTCGGGGCAGTTTTGATAGGGTCGTTTGAAGGAAGCCGCTGGCGTGGCGGATGCGGTGAGTGGCTATGGGATTTGAATAAGGCGATTCCGTTCGCGGGGGATGTTTGGCGTCGCTGAGCGAGACGCCGGCGTGACGAAGTCGTGAGACGTGAAGCCGGGGAGGGTCTGTTCGCAGACCACGGCGAGGTGGTTCTCGTGCTGTTTAGGTACAAGGGAGCGCGAGGGTGCATTGCGTGCGTGAGCACGGCTTGGGGTGACCGGCTTGAGAGCGGGCTTGGTCATGGTGCCTCAGGAGCTATCGAGATGGGGCTTGAGTGGCGAGCTATTGCTCGGCGCACAGAGGAGTTGGTAGCTGGTGATCCGTTCGACGACAAGCATGGGCTCTGAGCAGAGCGGGCACTTGATCTGAGCTGTGGGGACGGGCTGTTGCGACGGTGCAGCAGCGTTGAGCAGGAAGCGGCAACGCAGCAGAGACGCGGACCGTTTACGGTTGGCGAAGAGACCGAAGTGACGGATGCGGACCAGGCCTTTTGGTAGAACGTGGATGAGGAACCGTCTGAGGACCTCGTCGGCTGAGACGGTCATGACCTTTTGCTCGCTGTCGGCTGCATAATCCTTCCAGCGGAAGGAGACGCGGTCATCCTTGAAGCTGACCAGGCGATGGTTCGAGATGGCGACGCGGTGCGTGTAACGTGCGAGGTAGTTGAGGACGTGTTCTGCTCCACCGAACGGTCGCTTGGCGTAGACCACCCAATCCTTCAGGAAGAGCTGCCGCAGGAAACGCTGGAAGTGGTCCGGTGCTGCGAGTTCCTTCAGCGAGCCGTGGAACTGGAGCTTGCCCTGAAGCAGAAGCTGCTTGAGTTCCGCGATGAACTTGCCGCGGAAGACACGGCTGAGAACCCGAACGGGCAAGAAGAAGCGTGATGAGGCCGCGATCCATCTGGAGCCGTCGAGGGAGAGGCCGCCGCCCGGCACGACGCAGTGGATATGAGGATGATGCTGGAGGTTCTGTCCCCAGGTGTGCAACACAC
>JAYVDT010000050.1:0-7142 GCA_043749265.1 Rhodanobacteraceae bacterium
CAGCCGTTTCGGAAAGCGTTCGGCGTACTCCGCAAGGATCGCCGGGGTGTCGTCTTGTGAGCCATCGTCCGCGGCAAGGATGCAAAGCGCTTGGTAGTCCTGGCTCAGGATGGATTCGATCTGCTCGCGCAGAAAACGTGCACCGTTGTAAGTCGCGAGCAAGACTTCAATAGTTGGGGGCACGGTCATTTGGACAGACCCGCGGGGTAATGGACGGCGGCCCGCAGATAGCGACCAGCCTCGGCAAGATGTTTTTGAGCCAAAGATCGGAGAGCGTCGCGTAAAAGGTCAAGCCGAAGCCTGGTTCGCTCGCTCGCGGAACCGTGCTCGTTGTAAAAGCGCACCATGGCATCCAGTTGATTACTATGGCGGGCGGCGTTACCAGGGTCCAGATGCTTGTCGAGCCTGTGAAAAGACATGTCGTGCTCGAGGCGGGCATGCATGATGAATACGTCGCCTCCACCTTCCTGCAGCCGATGAAAGGTAGCGTGGTCGAGATAATCCAGCCAATAAGCTTCTGGAAACCCTCCAATGTCCTGCAATGTTTTGACCCTGAGCGTGGCTCCAGAGTTGAAAGGCCGAATCAATCCTTCGAAGATGCCGTAGGTGTCCAATCGAGGGGAGGGAAGCGGCCCGCGATAGCAAGGCCCATGCGGTGAGTAGACCTGGTTCCCGCAGACCAGTTTGGGGACGATAGCGACAACGTTTTGTTGGTCAGCGAAACGTTGTGAGAGGGTCTTGAGTTCGTCCAGGTATTCGGGCGTCAGGGTGGTGTCCTGATCGAGAAGCAGAAGCCAGGTTGCGCCGGCCCTGGTGGCTGCCTCAAGCGCATCGTTATAGCGCCTTGCGAGCCCAGGGTTCGAGCCATCCCAGGAGTAGGTTCCGGCTGATCCCGCAGGCAAGGACTGAGCTCCAGGCGAGTTATCCATCACGAGCAACTCGACCATATCGCGAAATGTGGAGTCGGTCTGGAGGCGGTGGCTAAGCGCCACATAGCTCGCGCTCGCCGCAGGCGCCAATCGGTACATCACAATGACTGCCAGAATGCGGTTCATCTTGTTATGACTGTGCTTTTCGGTCAAATCACAATCCCCAGACCGTTGCTTTCCTTGAAGTTATAGAAAGCTTTTCCCGTCTGGCGCGCGATTTCCTTGACCGCCTGCTTGACCGCGGGAAAGGATTCTGTGTCGTGGAAGATTGTGCAACGAGAGTGGTTGGCGCTCCACAGGCCGCAGGCGAAGGTGGCCTCAAAAGTGTGGAGGATGTCGACGTGAATCAGATCGTAGCTGGAATGATCCGTCTGGATGTAGTGGCGAAAGTCGCTGCGCACCAGATGGATGTTGTCGTAAGGTGCCAGCCGAGCGACGGTCTGGGCGTAGATATCAGCCAGTTGCGCGGTATGAATATCCCCTTGGAACGTATCGACTCCGGTAACCGAGCGAAAGAAGGAGGAAAGGGCGACCGTCGAAAAACCGTGTTCGACCCCAAACTCAAGGCAGCGATCCGTGCCGAGATGGAAGCGCTCGATCAGTTCGGCAAGGATGTTTTCGATTCCCTCCCACGCGGTCGGATGATCCTTCAAGCAACGCGACGGGGACTGGCGGACCGCTGGGCTATACGGGATGATGGGAACGTCGGGTTTCACAACATCGGTCACCACAGACTTCCAATAGTCGAGCTCATACGGACGAAACATTCAAACCTCTTGACTGGGGTGAAAAAATCCGCATGCTTGCGAATCTACCTTCATGTTCTTAAAGAGCGGGCGTTTGGCGGGAACGCAGGCCCGCCTGAGTCCTCGCTAATCCTAGCAGTCTGCTGCGCTCCGATGCGTCAAGACCGACGAACCAGGCGAGAAGCAGCGTTGCCACGGCCCAGCCCATCCAGGTCACAGGGCCCAGCACAGGTGCCGAGGCGGTCCACCACAGGCGCACACAAAGCAGAGACGGAATGACCACTGTCGCGGGGCGTAACACGCCAGAGACGAAGAGCTTGGCGCGCGTGACACTGAAGGTTCGCTGGGTATAGTTCATGCTGACCGCGAAGTGCATACCCACGCTGAAGAACGAGCCCAGCAACGTACCGGTCGCTACCCCTAGTGCGCCCATACGATGCGCGAGGTAGATGCTGCTCCCCAGGTTGACCACGGCCTCCACGACGGCTCCGGCTATGGCGGTCTTCTGTCTTTCCGTCGCGACGAGCATCGTCGCGTAGGGCAGGCATATGTTGCGAATCATATTGGCCAGAACAAGCAGGCGCAGAAGACCTACGGTATGGACCGCATAATCCTCGCCCACCCACAGGCGCAGCGCATAATAGCCGCCCAGCAGCAACGGAACCCCCGTCAGGCAAAGCAACAAAACCGCGTAGCGGGTAATGCGGGAGAGCATCTGGCCCATCACCGCAGGGCTGCTGGCTACGTTGCGCGCAGAGGCCTCCGGTAAGAGCGGTCCCAGCGCGGCACCCATGACTGCGAGAAGGAAGTTGGTAGGCAGGATAGCGATCGAATAGAAGGCGGTCCGCGGAAAATCGTAGCGGCCCACTATGGTCACATCAAGCCCGCTCACACACAGCATACCAATCAGCCAGATGGCCATTACGGAGCAGTACGAGAGCATTTGCTTGACGACGGCGCCATCCAGATTGCGGAGGCTGAGTTGAATATGGCTGGCCAGCCGCCGCCAGGCTACTATCTGCGCGACGCCCGTAATGACATTGACCCCTGCGACGACGGCTCCCATGACGGCGAGACTGGAATGGAACGCGACCGCGACAATCATCGCGACAGTAAAAAGAATGCGGTTGATCAGGGTCAAAATCGTAGGCACGCCGTAACGCTGAAGCCCCAGAAAAATAGCCGAAGTAACCGAACAAACCAGACCGAAGGAAAGCGAAACGCCGACCAGGATCATGCTGATGCGCACGTCCCGGTAGAGGACCGAGGGCATCTCGTTGAACAGACTCGGCACACGCCAGGCCAACACGAGCGTGAGGATCACGCCGACGGCGCTGGCGGCGATCATGATGGCCAGGCCAGCGCTGGCACGCATGTTTGCTCCCGCCATATCCTTGCGCGCCTGGTACTCGGCGACGTACTTGGAGATGGCGGTCTGGACACCGAAGTCGAGGTAACCCACGTAGGCGCTCATCTGCAAAATCAGGACCCATGCGCTGAAGGTCTTTACCGGCAGTTTGTGAGTCAAATAAGCGGGCAGAAGCAGTGCGACGAACGTGGATAGAATCAGGCGACCGACACTCATAGCCGAGTTGCGGGTGAACCTCGACGCGACCCCGTCCCCCTGCGGCTGCAATGGAACATTCTCTGCCAGAACAGGCAGATACGGAGTCAACGACGGTCCAGTGACAGCCTGGAGCGCCACAGATTCTTCTTCCAGACTCTTGGGAAGCATGGCCTATCTTACAGTTTCCTGATCCGGTCTCTGCTGCGAGCGATGAGGCTGGTGGTGTATCTTTTTTGCATGCGCTCCATTCAACAGCGGGTCATGGGGCGCCTTCAAAGACTTATGCCGCGGCCCATTCGGCACTTCAAACATTTTGTGCCGTACGTACAGGGCAAAGCCGGTCTGGAGATTGGCGGCCCAAGCGAGGCCTTCCGTCCAAAGAAGCCCCTACCGCTGTACGCTCAGGTCGGCACCTTGGATAATTGCGATTTTTCGAGCGATACAGTGTGGGCAAATCATTCCAAGGACTTTACCTTCAGCCCCGGCAAGCCGCCCGGGAAGACGATCGTCTGCGACGGCTCACAACTTGATCCGGTCGCTACCAATAGCTACGACTTTTTACTCTCCTCACACAATCTGGAGCACTTCGCCAATCCTGTAAAGGCACTGCTGGAATGGAAGCGTGTTTTGCGGCCTGGTGGCGCTCTGATCCTGATCCTGCCTTACTACAAACACACGTTCGACCATCGGCGAACCCCTACCCCGGTAGAGAACATGATGCGCGACTGGCAGCAGAACGTGGGCGAAGATGATCTGAGCCATCTCGACGAAATCCTTCAGAACCACGATCTTGTGCTCGATCCTGGCTCGAGTACAGCCGAAGGTTTTCGTGCGCGATCGCTCGATAACTTCAACAATCGATGTTTACACCACCACGTCTTTGACGAGCACAACAGCCGCGCCCTGCTGACGGCAGTCGGCTTTACGGTCCATGAAGTCGATCTTGCGAAACCCTTCCATCTGTGTCTCCTCGCCACCACCTAGCTCATGTTCCCTTTTCGTGGTACAGTAAGAGTACGCGCAAGCGTAGGGCATTTCGGGGAAAGACTGGAACCATGGGTCTGGCCAGAGACCGAAGTGATACCCCTCTCCATCGCATTATCTTTCTTCCGCGCACCCTCCTCAAGGGCAATATCGGACAGATTTTGGAAAGATTCAGCGCTGGTTGCTCTGGCTGGAAGGCACTGGTCATCGGACCTGCCTCGCCGTGCAGCAGCAGCGCTTCCGTAAAACGACAGCAATGCTGACTCATCGAATCTGAATGTGTACTGTGCCTCGCACAGCCGCACCCGCCAGCGCCCTGAGCGCTCGCTCACCCGCAAGAATAAGGACGACTCTTGACATCTGCAACGCTTGAACCTCAGAACGAAATTCAAAATAATGCCTCCTCGGAACTAAAGATCTCGAGCAACCCCGACCGTCACGTCAACACCGCAAATATCTCCGCCACGGCCACTGAGATTGATCCTAAAACGGGTCTCCCTATGATGAAGGACGTGAACTTCAGCGACTTCAACGTATCCGACTCGCTCAAAAGCCGGTTGGCCGCCGCCGGATTCAACACGCCCACACCCGTCCAGGCCAAGGCCATCCCGCCCGCGCTCGAGGGCCACGACATTCTGGCCACCGCCTCCACCGGCACTGGCAAAACGCTCTCCTTCCTTATCCCGATGATCGAGCGCATGGACGCCAACTCTGTCCCGTCCTCCAAGGGCAAGCGGGGTCCAATCCGTTCGCTCATCCTGTTGCCGACGCGCGAGCTCGCGATGCAGGTTCTTGAGGCCTATGGCAAGATCTCGCCCCAGGCAAAGTCTGACTCCGTGCTGGTCTGCGGTGGCCTGTCTGAGAACACGCAGCTCGATCAGCTTGGCCGCGGTCCCCGTCTCGTTGTAGCTACCCCTGGCCGTCTCGAAGACTTCCTCCGCCGCCGTTCGGTTAACCTTTCCTCCGTTGAAATGCTCGTCCTCGATGAAGTGGACCGCATGCTCGATATGGGCTTCCTTCCGGCCATCCGCCGCATCGTCGGTGCCCTGCCCAAGACGCGCCAGACCATGTGCTACTCCGCGACCCTCGACGCCAACATCTCCGAGATCGTCCGCGATTACGTGCAGAAGCCTGTCCGCGTTGAAATCGGCTCCACTTCCAAGCCGTCCGATCAAGTTGAGCTTCGCGTTTACACGGTCATGCAGGATCAGAAACTTGGCTTGCTCAACCAGATGCTGACCACGGAAGAAGGCACGTTCCTCGTCTTCTCGCGTACCAAGCATGGCGCGGACCGTATTGCCAAGAAGCTTGAAAAGCTGGGCCACGATACGGAAGTCATCCATGGCGATCGCTCCCAGTCACAGCGTACCGCCGCTCTTAGGGGTTTCTCCAACGGCAAGCACCGCATCCTCGTCGCAACTGACGTGGCCGCCCGCGGTATCGACGTCAAGGACATCGCACACGTCGTCAACTACGATCTGCCCAATGCCTCTGAAGATTTCGTACATCGCATCGGCCGCACCGGACGCGCTGGCAAGAAGGGCGTGGCAACCACGTTCGTTATGCCGCAGGAGCGTTCTGACGCACGCAAGCTTGAGCGCGAACTGAAGATCAAGTTCGAATGGCGTGAAGCCGACAAAAACCTCGAGAAGGAAGAGCGCAACAAGCCTCTCGATGGCGGCAACCCGTCCGACATGCTCGGAATGGAATCGCGCGCATGGCGCTCAGGCGACGTCTCCGCTCAAAACCAGGTCAACGGCGGCACCACCGTTCCCCCCAGCCCATATCGTGGAGCCGGTAACGGTTTCCGCGGTCGCCCGGCAGGTGGCGGACAGGGCCGTGGCGGCAGCGGTGGTGGATTCTCCGGCGGCCGCAGCACCGGCCGACCGAACTCGCGTCCCGGCAGCAGCCGCTCCGGACCGGCGCGCCGCGGTCAGTAAGCATTCGTTTTCACGACACCAACGATGGGGACATAGCGAAAACTATGTCCCTTTCGCGGCCTGCATCACAATTACGAGATATGGCAGACCTTGTTCCCACCATGAGCGACATCAACGACCTTCTCGGCAACGAGAAGGATTTCGTCCTGCGTGTCGTCCAGCCGGCCCTTTCCGGTCTAATGGATGGTTCGGTCTCCACCCTGGCACCTATTTTTGCCACCGCCTTCGCCACCAAAAATTCACATACTGTTTTCCTGATCGGGGCGGCGGCAGCAGTTGGAGCGGGCATCTCCATGGCCTTCTCGGAGGGCCTCTCCGATGATGGTGAACTCACTGGCCGCGGCAAGCCAGTGATTCGCGGCGTCATCACCGGCCTGATGACATTCATCGGCGGCTTTCTCCACACGCTGCCCTTCCTTATTCCCAACGTCCACACCGCCTTGATGTGGGCCTACGGCGTGGTCGGCCTGGAACTGATCGTTATCGCATGGATTCGTTACCGATTCATGAAGACAAGCTTCGCTCTCTCCTGCCTGCAGGTAATCCTGGGCGGTGGTCTGGTCTTCGCCGCCGGCGTCTTGATCGGCAGTTCATAAGCATCAAAATTCATCGCAGCGGCGAGACAACCGCTGGCTTACAGGACGCAGAACCCCCTCCGCCCTGTAAAATAGGACTAATCCAATGATTTCTACTTCTAACGTCACCATGCGATACGGCTCGAAGCTCCTGTTCGAAGACGTGTCCGTCACCTTCACCACGGGCCGCCGCTACGGCCTCACTGGCCCCAACGGTGCCGGCAAATCGACCTTCATGAAGGTGCTCACCAGCGAGATCGACCCACAAAAAGGCACTGTTGTCCGCCCCAAGAAGGTCGGTATCCTCTCCCAGGATCAGTATGCGTTTGACGCCTACCGCGTCATCGATACCGTGATCATGGGCAACAAAGCTCTCTGGGCCGCCCTTGAAGAGCGCGAAG
>JAYVDT010000051.1:0-2069 GCA_043749265.1 Rhodanobacteraceae bacterium
CAACGGCCCACGTTGAGCAAGAAGTAATAGCTCTGAGGTCTGGAACTCCTCGCATAAGTGGATCGATCAAACCAGAGACGGCAGAGGCGCGCCCACTCAGGCGGCACGCTGAGGGTGAGGGCGGGCGAGACTTCTTATCGGGAACCGATCGATGAATCTCAAGAGCCTCTGGAACAGTTCCCATACTGGCCAGCACACGGGAGAACGCGACGATGGAATAGCTGCCAATACGTGGCGGCTTGCGTGCGATCACCGTTTTTAAATGGTCTAAGGTGAGCTCATCGAGATGAGGGGAACGGATGAAGAGCAGCGCCTCAAAGACAGTCCGCATGATGCGAGCACTCATGCCGTGCTTGATGTATCCCCACTCCAGAAGCAAAGCGTGGACACGGTCGGAGACGGTCTTCATATACTCGCGACCAAACACCTTGCGCGCAAGGCACACGTAAACGACGTGGTCGCACTTGAGCCGATGAAGGTCGGAAAAATCTCAGAGCAGATAAGCGATAGCGACGATGTGCTGACGCTCCATCCGTCTTCGTTCAATGGAATCGATCCATTCTTCGGTGGTCTATCCCCAGAAAGAACGCTTGCGCTCAGCCGTCTCACGCAGGAAGAACAGCAGCACATACTTGCGATGGTTGGTCTTGATGCCCGTGTAGTCGAGCGTATCGTTCAGCGGCTGCACCAGCCGGTTGAGAGAAGGACCGAAGTCCATCGTTCGCCCGTACCTGTAAAAGCGATACGCCTCCGCATAGCGTGTCAACAGATCCTCTTCGCTCACGGTGAGCGTGGAACTGCGGTCGTATCGGTCAAGACCGATCGGCCAGGTCCAGGGTCCGTCGTCTGCCTTCTTAGGCCTCTCCTTCTCTGGTCCCCACTGAGCACGGGCGCTACTCTGAAAGAGCGATGAGCGCTGTTCGACGGTCAGGGTGTCAACCCACTGCCCGATGTTGTTGTGCCATGGCTGTCCATCCTTCCTTACTCGCTTGACTGTCACTGGGCAACCTCCGCAAGCATCTGAACTCGGCGGGCATGAATCTGAGCCATGCCCGCCGCGAGCTTCAGCGAAAGGTCGCGGCCACTGAGATGGATATAGAGCAGCGTCGTCTGTACGCTGCGATGTCCGGCGAAGGTTGCGATCTCGTGGATGTCCCAACCCGCATGGGCAAGGTCGGTCAGACAAAGATGGCGAAGGGTGTGTGTTGAGAATCGCTCGACGCCAGCTCTGCGTGCAATCTGGAGTACGATCTTCGACCAACTCCATATCGAGATGGGTTCGATGTAGTTACGGCGTGACTCGGAGAGAAAGAGCGGCCCACGCTTGTTGCCGAGGGTCCTGCGATGTTCTAGATAGCGAAGTAGCAGCTCTCCGCTGGAAGCGGAGTAAGGAAGAGCACGCTCGCGACGTCCCTTCGTACTCTCGGCTCGAATCTTGAGAATGCGTCTCGACGGGTCGATGTCGCTAGTCTGGAGACTGCATAGCTCTTCGCGCCGGAGTCCAGCATCATGGGCAAACGCCAGCATCGTTCTGTTGCGGATGGACTCCTGCCGTGCTGCCGCAAGAATGCGCTGCCAGTCTTCTTCGTTCGGAATCCAGGGTAGCTTGTGATGCCGCGCAACCATGGCCCGTCCGCTGCTGGTCTGTGCAGCCGGGTTGTTGGAACGCGCCCCTTCCTCCATCAAATATCCATGGAATAAGCGAACAACCGTCAATAGCTGCTGTATCGTCGCGTTCGCCAGAGCAACCTCACTGGCCTGCAACGCAGCGAGATACAGTCCCACGTCCGCCCGCGTCGCGGAAATGGACGCAACGCGGACCAACTTCAAGAATGCAAAATATCTCTCCAATGCCCGCAAGTAAGCATCGAGCGTGTTGGCGGACAAACCACGGTGCGACTGCAGCAAAAGCCACGCATGGGCATGAGCGTCCGATGCGACCAAGGGACACCGATCCCAACGGATCGGGTGAACAGTAAACTCGAACGGCACATGAACCTCCTGGTGGAGATCCAAGGAGAACAGGCTGGCCGGCACGAACGCCTCACGCGGGGAGCGCGACGGCGGCG
>JAYVDT010000052.1:0-7135 GCA_043749265.1 Rhodanobacteraceae bacterium
GGAGGTTTACGGTCTCGGGTCAGTCTGAAAAGATTTGCGGAAAGAGCTAAAACTCCCATTGGAGCAGCGTTGCCCCAACTGTGAATCCGGCTCCCACGCTCGCGAGCAGCACGACATCCCCCTTTTTGAGGCGGCCTTCGTCGAGTGCTGTCTGCATTGCCATGGGGATCGTTGCGGCCGTTGTGTTGCCGAAACGGTCGATGTTGATGACGACGCGGCTTTCGTCCATGCCCAGTCTTTCCGCTGTAGACAGGATGATGCGCTTGTTTGCCTGATGGGGAATAAAGCAGGATAGATCTCTTCCCGTCAGGTCGTTACGTGTAAGCAGGGCCTCAGCAACTTCAGACATCTTGCGAACGGCGAACTTGTACACGGAAGCACCATCCTGGTGGACGTAGTGCATTTTGGCCGCAACGGTTTCGGCGGTGGCTGGATGGAGCGAACCCCCTCCAGGCATATTGAGCGAAGAGGCTCCTGATCCGTCAATTTCATGAAGAAAGTCGATGAGGCCAACCTCGTCACCGACGCAGGGTTCCAGCAACACGGCGCCTGCGCCATCGCCAAAAATTACGCATGTCGAACGGTCAGTGTAGTCAATGATGGAGCTCATCACGTCGGCTCCGATCACGAGGACTTTCGTGTGAACCCCCGATTCCACAAGCTTTGCGCCAACCTGCAATGCATAGGGAAAACCGGAGCAGGCTGCCGAAAGGTCAAAGCCCCATGCGCCCTTTGCGCCCAGCTTATCCTGCACGAGGCATGCTGTGGCCGGGAAGATCATATCTGGAGTAACGGTGGCGACAATAATGCAGTCGATCTCTGAAGGCTCAATTCCACGTGTGGCAAGGCATTTTTTCGCGGCTTCGACGGCAAGATCGCTGGTTGCTACACCTTTGTCGACGATGTGGCGCTCACGAATGCCGGTGCGCTCCATGATCCATTGGTCATTGGTTGCGACCATATTTTCCAGGTCTTTGTTCGTGAGCAGCCTGGGCGGGACAAAGGCTCCGACGGCAGTTATTTTGGCACGAACGGAGACCCTCGGTTTCAGCGTGAGACTCAAATGTGTTACCTCATAGTGACGTATCTCAGCATACAAAAAATCGCTGGATGAATCACTATTCATTTTTGGAAGAAAAGGAGCGTAGTGAGAAAAAGTACGGAAATCGCTAGACGGCACCTGACAGGTTTATGTGGGGGGAACGAAACGCAGATCCGTCGACTGGGGTCTCCGTGATGATGGTGCGAACGCCTTCGCCCAGGACGACAAGGGTTTTTGCAGGCAAGGTGGAACGTAAGGTTTGCAGATTGAAGGTGTATTGGGCGACGCACTGCGCCCCTTGCGGGGATTCAGAGTTATTTTGTTGGGGGGGAAGGTGTACCGGGCGACCCACTGCGCCCATACTAGCCCGTTACCGTTGCTTCCTTCCGGACCTGGCGGGATTGGCGGGATTACGTCGCGTAGGACCCGGCACAAGAAGCAGTCTACCATCGTGAGAGGGGGACTTCCAGTCCATGGCAATTGCCGCACTGTTACCTGGCACAAATGAAGAGGTTATACAGCGCTACAGAGAGCGGATGGTAGAACAACAGGAGTTGGCGGATGGTTTGCGAAGCCGACGCCTGAGGGTACTCCAGGGACTTGCCGTAGTTGTACTGGCAATTGCCTATCTGGCGCTAGGGCCTTTACGTGCGGGTGGCAGGGCTTGGCCACTGATGGTGGGGTTTGCGGCAGTCGCGGGGCTGATTTGGTATGTAGTAAGGATCGCGCCGAAACTGGTACGACAGCAGCGCTTGCTGGTGTTCTATGAGCGCAGCCTGCAGCGCGTGGATGGCAGAGAACGGCAGTCGGGCAGGACGGGGATCGAAGCTGGACAGGTGCTGAGGACGCCGGGGCACCTTTATGAGCGGGATCTTGATCTGCTAGGGCCGGATTCCCTGTTCGGCCTGCTGTGCACCGTGCGGACGGGCCCGGGCGAGCGGGGATTAGCTCGTTTTTTGCTGGACCCGGCGACCCATATTGAGACGCTGCTGCGGCAGGAGGCCGTGCAGGAGTTGCTGCCGCAGGCGGAGTTGAGGGAACGGATCTCGCTGTTGGGGGATTCCAGTTTTCAACAAATTTCGGCGAGCTTCTTTGATGAGTGGCTGGAAGAGCCGGCGCCGAGCTTCAGCCCTGCGTATCGGGTGGTGCTGGTGGTGACAGCGCTGGTGGCGGTGGGGTTGCTGCTGGCTGGGCTGACGCATGTGCGCACCTGGGGTGTTCTGCTGCCAAATTTGCTGGCGGATCTGGCGTTGCAGGGGATCATCTGCCTACCGTTGCGTAAACGCGTGCTGCCGCTGCTGCAAAGCGGATCGAAGCTGCAGGGGCACGTGAAGTTGCTTTCCGAGGGTCTGGCGCTGCTGCAAGCACAGACCTTTACGAGCCCGAAGCTTGTTGAGTTGCAGCGGATGGCGCGAGAGCCGGCGGGTGCAGTGAAGATGCTGGCAAAGCTGGAGGCGCAGCTTGCGATTGTGGAGCAGAGGCCGAAGGAGTACTTCCTTTTGTTTTCGCTGCTGCTGGCGGCGGGCACGCAGGCGGCGATCTCGATAGCGCGATGGAAGAGCAAACATGCCGGGGCAATGAAGGTGTGGCTGGCGGCGTGGTCGGAGTTCGAAGCGCTAAATGCGGTGGCTACCTATGCGTTTGAACACCCGGAAGATGCCTGGCCGGAGTTGTTGCGCGAGGACGAAGGGGCTGCGTTTCAGGCAACTGGACTCGGGCACCCGCTGCTGGCTGGGGCGACGACGAATGATATTTCCTTGGGAGTGGCGCAGGATTTAGGTCTTGAGCAGGCAACTCGGGAGCTACGAGCTGCCAGTTTTTATTTGATCAGTGGGTCGAATATGGCGGGCAAGTCGACATTGTTGCGGTCGATTGGAATCAACGCTGTGCTGGCCTATGCCGGGGCTCCTGTGCGGGCGAAAGCGATGCGATTGTCGCCGTTGCGATTGGGGGCTTCGCTGGCTTTGACGGACTCGCTGGCAGAGGGCAAGAGCAAGTTTATGGCAGAGGTGCAGCGGCTTTCTGCAATTGTGCGGGAGGCTAAAGAGATGCCGGTTTTGTTTCTGGTGGATGAGATATTCAGTGGGACGAACTCGCTGGATCGCAAGACGGCAGGCGGGGCTGTGCTCGATTCCCTGCTGCGGCATGGCGCGATTGGGGCGCTTTCCACACATGATCTAGCGTTGACGGAGTTGGCGACACACGTGAACGGCGGGGTGAATGTGCACATGGCGAGTCCGGATGTGGAGGATCCACTGGCGTTTGATTACAAGCTGAAGGCAGGGGTGAATACGAGTTCGAATGCGCTGGCGATTATTCGAATGATGGGACTGGCGACAGCGACCGCGGATAAGAACGGATTATGAGCGATGGAGCTTGCTTATTCTGATCCGACTTTCTCTCTATGATCCGCAAGCAACCTTTGTTTTGGATGGTTTTGATGAGAAAGTTTGGTCCCGACTCTTTCACTTGCATGTCGTTCGCATCCAATGAACTAACGCCGGCGATACGCGGTACGCTGCGCACACTTAAATTGGAACGGAGTTCACGCTAATGCTTATTCTTTTAATAATCTTGATTCTTGTGTTTGGATTTGGCGGATATCGGATGGGTCCCGGACTTGGCTACTACGGTGGTGGTGGTTTGTCATTGATCCTGACGATCGTTTTGATCTTGCTTTTGCTGAAAGTTTTCTAGCAGACTACCTCTCGCGAAGGCACTCTGAAGCCATTCTTGCGACGCCTGCATTCTCGTGAGCGAAAACCCAACGAATTTTGGTAAAGGCCAGTCCTCTGGGAACTGGCCTTTGCTTTTTGTGTAGACTTCGACAGGCGGCGACCGACATCCGCGCCAAGAGAGGGTCAGATGCGAGTTGGATTGATGACACGGGAGTATCCCCCGAATGTGTATGGCGGGGCTGGGGTGCATGTCGAATATCTTGCGCGAGAGTTGGCGCGGAAGATTGAAGTTGAGGTGCATTGCTGGGGAACGCAGAAAGAAGATGACGGTAATCTGCATGTGCGCGGCGACGTGCCTCCACCAGAGGTAACTGCCGGGACGGAGGCGAAGTTCAAGGCGGCGGTGGATGCGTTTGCGTTGAATCTTGTGACGATGAAATTACTGGGTGCGATCGATATTGTGCATACGCATACCTGGTACGCGTCCATGGCGGGATTTCTGGCCAAGAAGCTTTACGGCGTGCCGTTCGTTCTGACGACGCACTCCCTGGAGCCCTTGCGGGCATGGAAGGCGGAGCAGCTGGGGTCGGGGTATGCGATGTCGTCGTGGATGGAACAGACGGCGATGCTGGATGCGGATGCGATTGTGGCGGTGTCGAACGGGACAAGGGCGGATATTCTACGCGCGTATCCGGATGTGGATGCATCGCGAATTCATGTGATTTATAACGGTATCGATTTGAAGGAGTACCGGCAGACCGCGGCGACGGATGCGCTGGTGAAATATGGTGTCGATCCAGCCAGGCCCTATGTGCTGTTTGTGGGCCGGATCACGCGGCAGAAGGGCGTGACGTACCTGGTAGAGGCGATTCGGTATCTGCCAGTTGGAACGCAGGTGGTGCTGTGCGCGGGCGCTCCGGACACGCCCGAGATTGCGGCGGAGATGAATGCGAAGGTTGAGATTGCGCTGAAGCAGAATCCAAACATCGTGTGGATCGACAAGATGGTGACGAAGTCGGAGGCGATTCAGCTTTACTCGAACTGCGCGGTGTTCTGCTGCCCCAGTGTTTATGAGCCTTTCGGGATTATCAATCTGGAAGCGATGGCCTGCCGAGCGCCGGTGGTGGCTTCGGCCGTTGGCGGCATTCTGGAGGTTGTCGTAGAGGGCGAGACGGGATATCTGGTTCCGTTTGAGGCTGACGCGGTGACATCGTTTCCGCTGGATGCAGTCAAGTTCGAGAAGGATCTGGCCGCGAAGATTGCGGACCTGCTAGCGGACCCGGACAGGGCAAAAAAGATGGGCGCGATGGGACGGAAGCGGGTGGAAGAAAAGTTCGCGTGGGAAGCGATTGCGGACCAGACAATTGCGCTGTACAAGAGCTTGCTGGCCGAGAAGAAGACGTAGAATAGGGTGTAATGCCTTCTTTTGTGATTGATGACGTTGTTGCAGTGCCGGTGCGGCCCAAGGTTGGATTCGTCTCGTTGGGCTGCCCGAAGAACCTGGTCGATAGCGAAGTGATGATGGGCCTGCTGCACCATAACGGTGCGGAACTAACGCCGCGTGCTGAAGATGCCGAGATTATCGTCATCAATACGTGCAGCTTTATTGATTCGGCCAAGCAGGAGTCGGTGAATACGATTCTGGAGATGGTGCAGCACAAGAAGGAAAATGGCGGGAAGGCCACGCGGATAATCGTGGCGGGCTGCCTGGTGGAGCGGTACAGGGATGAGATCCGGAAGAACATTCCGGAGGTGGATGCAGTTGTGGGTACGGGCGAGTTGGAGGCAATTCTTGCGGCTGCCGGGTTGACGCCTACCGGGCAGGTCAGGAGTGATTCGCCGTTTCAGATTCTGCCGCAGGATTTTTCGCAGCCTTCGATTGACGCTCATGCGCAGAAAGATCTGGAATTGCTGACCCGTGGAATGGTTGGCGAGACAAACGTGGCGATTGACTCGCGGCAGGATGTTCCGCATCAGCAGATGGTGAGCCGGGCTGCGAGTGCAGTGAGTCAGAGGTCGCGGCCGCTGGCTGATCCGGAGACGGATATGGAAATTGCGCCGCAGTTGCGAATTGTGCGATCGCTGGCGCAGACGGGTACAACTTCGGGCGATGGCGCGATTGCGTTCAGGCCTGAGGGTGTGGTTCGGGAAGAGGCGGGGCGGTTCTCGCGCGAAGCCTGGGATGGCGCGGCGACGGCCCTGCCGGAGTATCTGTACAACGATGCTACGCCGCGGATTCTGACGACTCCGCGTGCTAGTGCTTATATCAAGATTGCGGAGGGTTGCGACCATCCGTGCAGCTTCTGCATTATTCCGCAGTTGCGTGGGAAGTTCCGGTCGCGGCGGATGGGGTCCATCATCGCCGAGACGCAGAATTTGATAGCGCAGGGGGTTCGGGAGATCACGCTGATTGGGCAGGATACGACCTGCTACGGCGAAGATTTGGGGCTGAAGGAAGGGCTGGCACAGTTGCTGGATGCACTCGCAGTCCTGCCGGATTTGAAGTGGCTGCGATTTCTTTATACATACCCAAACAAGGTCTCTACGCGGTTGCTGCAGACGATGGCGAAGCATGACACGATTGCGAAGTATCTGGACGTGCCGTTGCAGCATGCTAGCGCGAGCGTGTTGAAGACGATGAAGCGTGGTGGGAATGCACAGATCTTTCTGGATCTGATTGCGAAGGCTCGACAGATTGTGCCGGGTGTGGTGATTCGGACTTCGTTTATTGTGGGGTTCCCGGGAGAGACTGAAGCTGACTTTTTGGAGCTTTGCGAGTTTGTGAAGACTGCAAAGATCGATTGGCTTGGAGTGTTCACGTATTCAGATGAAGAGGGTGCTGCGGCTTATGGGTTTGCCGATGAGACAAAGGTGGCGAATCGGACGATCCAAGCTCGGCGACGGAAACTGATGAAACTGCAGCAGAAGATTTCTACGGCTGAGAAGCTGAAGTGGGTTGGGCGGGAGATCGACTTGCTGGTTGAGGGGCCGAGTGAAGAGACGGAATTGCTGTGGGAGGGTCGTACGTCGTTGCATGCACCGGAGATTGATGGCAAGGTACTGATCAACGACTTTGGTCCACACGAGGAGTTGGTGGTGGGGACGTTCTATCGGGCGGAGATTACTGAGAGCCACGATTATGATGTGGTGGCGAGGATTTTGGAGTAGACGGAGAATCTCTGGAGTGTAAGGGGGAAGCTTTACGTCGAGCCGGGAGACTTCTTCTCTGGGGCCACCGTTGGCTTTATGAACATCGTCACCTGAGCGCAAGATTTGGACATAGCAGTGGAAAAACTCGCGGCGGATAGTTGATGAGTATCTTGAGTTTCCCGGGGTGGAAGGACGCACTCCAAATAAGCCGTTCAAGGGGAGTTTGAATATCCGGATTACTCAGGATCTGCATACGCGGACGGCA
>JAYVDT010000053.1:0-2065 GCA_043749265.1 Rhodanobacteraceae bacterium
AGCTTCGCCGATCGGGAACCAATCGCTCCTCGGGCATTCTCGCGCGACTGCAGTTTGGTCCAAACCGGCGCGACGGTCTTTTTCAACAAGCTCCTAGAGGACGTCTGAAATTTACGGAAGACCCATGACACCCCTGTACGGCGGCGCATTCAAGATGAGCAGAGCCTCTGACCGTCTTGCGCGGATCGAGGTGTGGCAGATCATGAACCTTTCGGCGATACCCATCCAATTCATTTCCGCTTGGTGAATGCGCCGAGGACGAGCTGTCCGTCTACGTTCATCTGGAACGAACCGCTCGAGTTTTTTTCGATCCGCGGCGCCGGGGTTTGCGCGGGTAGCAATTTCGGAAGGAGCACGAATGCAAGAACGAGAGTGACTGTCTTCATTAGATCGCCCCCTTACATGTCATGCTCATGCCAACGGCCCAGCGCCGCTGGAAGCCCTTCCAGTAATCCGTGCCATCGGAGACTTTGTCTCCTACTGATTTTCCCGGAGGCAGAGGCCACTTTCCGTCGTTCGACAGTGCTGGCGTGACGTGGAGGAAGCTACGCTTGCTTTCATCGCCCTTGAGGTTGAGGTCAAGAAACGCGGTAATGAAATGTTGATTGATGGCCATTATTCGATCCTTGCGCCAGGCCGGCTCGTCAAAGAATTCATGGGTAAGGAAAGAGGCTGGGAGATCTGGTGGCAGCGCATTGCCGCCGATATTGTGCCGAGCGTTCTGGTACACCAACAGGCATCGCTCCGAATGGATCGCCTTCTCAAATGCGGGCTCAATTCCAGCCGCAAAATTGGAGATGTCGTCCTGATCGCCGGCAAGGAACAGCGTGGGAATCCGGATACCCGCCAATCCGTCGAAGTCCCAGGCGGAATAGGGTGGTTGGGCGCCCCAGGGGGAAATGGCGACGACGGCCTTCACTTCCTTGCGCAAGCGTGCCCGATACTGCTCGCTTCCGGCTTCCCACGCCTGGAAGTATCCTCCGGGAACTGAGTCGTGGCCCATGGATTTGGAGCTGTAGCCCGCACCAGCCGAGGCCAGTGCGCCGTACCCCCCCATGGAATAGCCGATGATACCGGCGCGTGTGGGGTCTACGAGTCCCTTGAGGAAATGACCTGGGCTGGCGGCCAGATCAAGAATGGCGCCAACGGTAAAGAGCTGGTCGTTGGCGCGGTTGAGGAGTGTGCTTTGGAAGCCCTTCTCTTCGCCGAATACGGAATCTGTGTGGTCGATTGCGGCCACTACATAGCCTTTAGAGGCGAGGTTCTCAGATAGATAGCTTAGGAAATATCGCGAGCCCGGATAGCCGTGGGAGACGATGACGAGAGGATAGGGCTGCCCTGAGGCAGGCGGAGCATTTCGAAGCGCTTTGCCGGGAATGGAGACTGTCGGAAGTTTGGCGGAAGCGTCTCTATTCGCGGCCGGACCGGGCATCTTCATCTCATAGTCGGTCCGTTCGATGGCGCCGCTGGGAAGGAGTGCGGGGTACCAGACTTCAACTTTCAACGGCCGGTCGTACAGTGGCGCTTTTCCCGAGGCCTTGTCGAAGTTGAGAATGTCGGGCTGGCCAGGATTGCGAAGCTCGATGGTGCGGACACCGACCGAATATTCGCCTCGGTGCGCGAGTTCCGGCGCATCGGTTGGCGGCACGCTGAAGAACGTGGGATTTTGTTGAGAAGGGAGCGGGAGTGCGATCCCAAGTAGTATAAGCACCGTCAAAACATGCGGAAATTTCAACGCGAAAGTCTCCTTTTATCGGTCCTGATCCCGTCGGATTATACAGATCTCGCGGCATGTAAATACGCATTGCATATGCAGTGGTGGGGAATGAAGAGATAGAGAGTGCTTACTGGTCGCCGTCGTGTCCAGTTGTGGTTGTAATTATGACGTAGGTCCCTGCCATACATCGGAACGCAAAGTCACCTCTCAGACGGCCTCCGCTACGCAAGACCACTTACACAGATCAGCTAGGGAACCTCTGCGTAGGCGTTTGATTTGTTGCTGACTGCGAGTTGAGTCCAGGAGTTGACTGCTGTGGGATGCTCGAGGACCTGTTTTCTGGTTGTC
>JAYVDT010000054.1:0-2059 GCA_043749265.1 Rhodanobacteraceae bacterium
GGTGCGCGCTCCGCGTACCTTCGTTCTGCAATGCATCAACCAGTCGAGTGGAACGAGTGGGGCGCCGAGGCCTTCGCCAAAGCCAAAGCCGAAGACAAGCCAATCCTTCTAGATATCGGTGCCGTCTGGTGTCACTGGTGCCACGTCATGGACCGCGAAAGCTACGAAAACCCCGAAACCGCGAAGGTCATCAACGAGCACTTCATCGCCATCAAGGTAGACCGCGACGAGCGGCCCGACATCGACGCCCGCTACCAGGCTGCAGTCTCCGCTATCAGCGGCCAGGGCGGATGGCCCCTCACAGCATTCCTCACCCCCGATGGCAAGCCCTACTTTGGTGGCACCTACTTTCCACCCGTCGATGGTCACGGTCGCCCAAGCCTTCGCCGCGTCCTCATGACTATGGCCGAAGCCTTTGAAGACCGCCGAGACGAAGTTAACGAATCAGCCGGCAGTGTCATGGCCGCCATTGAGCACAACGAAACCTTCGACGGCAGCGCCGCAAGTCCGGGCGCAGAACTCGTTGAAAAAATTATCGCCGCCGCCCTCAAGCAGTTCGACGGACGCTTCGGTGGCTTTGGCTCGCAACCCAAGTTCCCCCAGTCCGGCGCTCTTGATCTGCTCATCGACTCCGCCACCCGTATCGGCCCGCAATCAGCCTCCGCCCGCCTCGCCGCCATGGTCTCGCTCGAAAAAATGTCCAAAGGCGGTATCTACGATCACCTTGCCGGCGGTTTCCACCGCTACTCCGTCGACGAGCGCTGGGTCGTCCCTCACTTCGAGAAGATGTCCTACGACAACTCCGAACTTCTCAAAAATTACGTCCACGCCTTCCAATCCTTCGCCGAGCCCGAGTGCGCCCGAGTAGCCCGCGAGACCATAATCTGGATCAACGACTGGATGAGCGACCGCGAACGCGGCGGCTTTTACGCATCCCAGGACGCTGACTACTCCCTCGAAGACGACGGCGACTACTTCACCTGGACCCGCGCCGAAGCCGCCGCAGTCCTCACCCCGGAAGAAATGGCTATCGCCGAACCTTTCTTCGACCTCGGACCCATCGGCGACATGCACCATAACCCCGAAAAAAACGTCCTCCACATCGATCACCCTCTCGCCACCGTAGCCAAGGCCGCCGGCATCGATCGTGACCGTGCCGCCGAGCTCATTGCCACCGCCAGGACCAAGCTCTACGCCGCCCGCAAGTCACGCCCCACGCCCTACGTCGACAAGACCGTCTACGTCGCCTGGAATTCCATGATGATCTCCGCGTACCTCGAAGCCGGCCGCGTCCTCGCCGACCGCACCGCCACCGACTTCGCTCTCAAAAGCCTCAACCGCGTGCTCGCCACAGGCGTATCCAACTCAGTCTGGACAGGTGAGTCTCTTCGCCACGTCGTCAGCTACGGCGAAGGCGTAGAAACGGGCGACCTCGTACCCGGCGTCCTCGAAGACTATGTCTTCACCGGCCACGCTGCCCTCGACGCCTTTGAGATAACCGGCGGAATGCACTACTACCGCGCAGCCCTGGCCCTGGCCGAGTCAGCCATCGCAAAGTTCTACGACGAAACCAAAGGTGGCTTCTTCGACACCGAGTTTACAACCGAAGAGCGTCTCGGCGCTCTTGGAGCCCGTCGCAAACCCTTGCAGGACTCCCCCACACCCGCCGGAAATCCCGTCGCCGCCTCGCTCCTCCTGCGTCTGGCAGAACTCACCGGCCGCGCCGACCTCCACGCCAAAGCCAAAGCCACGCTGGAATGTTTCGCCGGTGTTGTCGAGCACTTCGGCCTCTACGCTGCCACCTACGGCCTTGCTTTGCGCAGGCTCGTCCTACCCCCCATCCAGGTCGTAGTCATAGGAGACGACACCGCCGCAGACGCACTCGAAGCCGCTGCCGTCGTCAGGTTTGCCGTCAATAAAAGTGTAATCCGCCTGCGCTCCATCCAGGTCGAATCACTTCCACCCTCACTCGACGAAACCATCCGTCACCTGCCCACCGACGGCCGCAGCTTCGCCGTCCTCTGCACCGGCTTCACCTGCCGCCCGCCCGTGCACTCAG
>JAYVDT010000055.1:0-7108 GCA_043749265.1 Rhodanobacteraceae bacterium
AATGGGTGTCTGAGTCATCCGTACCGTTTGCACCTCCTGCTCAACACCATCCTCCAGTACGAGGAAATTCGCAGGTTTCAACCCTGGGATGAACTGGTGGGTCTTGTCCAGAATCACATTGACATCCAGATTGACCATCGGTACGTCCACGCGTAACGAGAACGTCTCACCGTTCAAATTCCTTATTTTGGGCTGCGCTGGCGCCACCGGAACCTCATCCGGGACTTCTTTCTTTTTCTTGATGATAATCGGCCCTGCGTCGGTCTGCGGGCCTGCTTCATCCCCCATAGGAGCGGATGGTGGCGTCGGTTGCTGCGTGGTCTGTGGCGCAACCTGCGCGGACACGGGCGCCCACAATAAGATAAGTCCTAAACAGAAACTCAATTTTGCAACATGCGAGGAACTAAAGCGCGGGATCACCATGAAAAGACTTTACTCCGGGGTCCGAAATCTCGGAACGGTTTTGCCAGGAATCCAAGACAACGCTACGCAATCCCTGAAGTCCGTTTTCTGACTGATAGACGTTCAAACTCGTCCAAAGATAAAGCTGCTGAATCTCATTCGGGACGCTTAGCGGCCTTGCATAGGTTCTTTTATCCGACCCCCGACGCAGTTCTTAGCCTACTCGAGTCGATTTTCGCGCGGCAAAGGAGGATCAAACGACATGAGTGAAATTCTTGGGTCCGCCGTCCATGCGGCTGATGCCCATCTCCCCCCTTACAAGTACGACTCTGGTGTGTTGCTGGATGAAGTTGGAACCTTGCGCTATGGACAAGGCACACGAAGTTATCGTCAAGTTAAAGAGGAGTCGAGTCCGCTATCGCGCAGTTGTCTCTCATTTGCACGTTCATCCACCACGCGAAGAGAAAAGGATCCGAGATGTGACCTCGGACCCTTCTGTGCCTTCGATTCAGAAGCTACGCTAGTTTGGATCGACAGTGTTGTGGACCTTGTGAGCGGCCCGTTTGGTTCCACGCTTGGTCTTGTGGTACACCTTCTTGGTTCCCTGTTTGATCCCGTGGCCAACCTCAACAGCAGCGCCTTTGCTTTCGTGACCGGCGGACTTCATATCTTGCTTCGCGCCTGCATCGTTTTGAGCAAAAGCAATACCAGCAGACATGCTTACTGTCATTGCGGCGGCGAGGACGAAACCACTTAACTTGCGAAAATTCATCTAAATCTCCTTGATGTGACTAATGCCGAGCACCGCTTCTACAACACTAGATTCAGGAATAGTCATAAGCGTTGCCACAGGTGTGCTCTCGTGCCGTGAAGGTGTACAGCGCAAGCTTTCAGTGCAGCAGGTTAGACAGTCAGGTTGTGCGTTACGGCGAGTCCAGCGAGATACTCCTGCGCGTTGAATGCACTGCTCGTCGGAGGCACCCTTACGTAGCCGCCACCGGGTTCCAGCACCCGAGCCTTGACGTTATCTTTGAGGTATGAACCCAGGATCTCGTCACGAAGTCGGCTTGCCAGCTTGGGCGCATTTACAGGAAAGACTACTTCACAACGTTCATGCAGATTCCTCGCCATCCAGTCAGCGCTGCCACAGAAGACTTGCGGCTCGCCGTCATTCGCAAAATAAAAAATGCGGCTATGCTCCAGGTATTGTCCGACGATGGAGCGCACTCGAATCCGTTCGCTGAGGCCGGGAACCCCTGGTCGTAGAGAGCACATTCCGCGGATGATGAGATCGATCTCAACGCCATCCTGCGAGGCCGCGTAGAGGCCTTCAATCGTCTTGCGATCCAGGAGCGCGTTCATCTTGGCAATGATCGCTGCGGGCCTGCCTGCTCGCGCATTTTCAGCCTCGCGGGCAATCAGTTTGAGAACGTCTTGAGCCAAGGTGATCGGAGCCACTGACAACGGACGATAAACCTCCGTTGGCGGTTCGGCCTCCGCCGTCAGATAATTGAATACTACCTGAATCGCCGCCGTCAGTTCCGGACGTGAGGTGAGCAGGGAAATATCCGTATAGAACCGGGAGGTCACCGGATTGTAGTTTCCGGTGCCCAGATGTGCGTAACGCCGAATCACTCCGTCCGGGTCCCGTCGCACAAGCAAGGCTAGTTTGCAGTGAGTTTTCAATCCGAAAATCCCATAGTGTACTCCGACTCCCGCGTTCTCAAGCTCCCGTGCCCAGCGGATATTCGAGTCCTCATCAAAGCGCGCCATCAGCTCGATAACCACAGTTACGTCTTTGCTTTGTGCTGCCTGAATGAGAGCACGGAAGATAGACGAATCTTGGCTGGTGCGATAAAGCGTCTGCTTGATTGAGATGACGGCCTCATCATTGGCTCCTGCCTGGATAAACTCTTCGACCGTGCGATAGCTATCGAAGGGATGATGCAGCAGTACATCCTGTTGGCGCAGGTCTTCAAAGAGATCTTCCGATTTGGCATTCGGCTTATACAGACGCCCTTGGAATGGCGGAAATTTGTGCGCAGGCAGCTTAGTTTCGGAGTAAATATTCATCAGCCGCGAGAGATTTACAGGTCCATCTGTAAGAAAGACCTGCCACGGCTCCAGCTCAAAGTTTGTACGCAGGTGATCGACTATTTCGGGCGAGGCAGAGCTTTCAATTTCAAGCCGAACGGCGTCCCCTTTGCGACGGTTATGAAGTTCCTCGCGTACACTCTCGAGCACGCTTCGCGACTCTTCCTCCTGCAGGTACAAGTTGCTGTTGCGGGTCACTCGGAACGCAGCCTTGTTCAGAACTTCATAACCTCGGAACATCTTTGCGACCTGCGCTTCGACCAATTCGTGCAGAAAAATAAAGTGGTACTTCCCAGGTTCCGTAGGAAGACAGATAAGCCGGGGAAGGCTGCGCGGAATTGTGACCACACCATGAACAGGAACTGGTTTTGAGCTCTTGATGCTGTGACGCTTATGTCGCAGCAGAAGCGCAATGCACAACGCTTTATTCAACACGCGCGGGAATGGGTGCGATGGGTCAATCGTGACAGGCGTCAAGAGAGGGTCAATCTCGTTCAAGTAGAACTCTTCCGCGTGGGCTCGCGCTGGCTTGGAGAGCTCAGACCAGGAAAGAATGCGCACGCCGCAGGATTCAAGCGCAGGCAGGAGTTGATCGTTCCAGCATTTGTATTGCGCCTTGACCAACGCGGCCACTTGAATGCTCAGCCGCTCGAGTCGCTCTTCGGGGAGCAGTCCACCTTCGTCGGGCTCAGCGCCCTGGTCGATGTTGTCCTCAATGCGCTGCAGCATGCCAGCGACGCGAATCTCTACAAATTCATCCAGATTGCTGGCTGTAATAGCCAGAAACTTGACCCTTTCGAGCACAGGATTGGTCTCATCCTGCGCTTCTTCCAGAACCCTCTCATCGAACTTCAGCCAACTCTCATCCCGACTGAAGAACAGGCCGTCTAGGGCGGGCTCGGGAGCCAGCACCGCTTTGCTACCACTCCTCGGCGCACGCGCACGCTTCACTTTAACCGCTGGATCCTGATCCGCTGACAGCTCCAATGGTTTGGAAAGGCTTTCCTTGGTCCTCTTTGTCGTCATGTCGCTATGTATGCCCACCTTCAACCTGCTCGCACTCCTGTCAGTCTATGCGAACCAGAGAACTTCCTTCCACGCCCTCGACCTCTGAGCTGGGAGTTCGGCATAAAACGAGGAGGCCGCATCGAACTTCGATGCGGTCTCCTGACTATTCTGTTTGTAAGCTGCTACTCGACCACAAAAGTTACCGTAGAGCTATGAGATACGGCGGCGCCTGCAGCATTGACACCGGAAGCCGTCACAAGGACTTTGTAGGATCCGGGTGCAGCGTTCGTCTGTGTGCTTAAATTTGAAGTGCCGGAGGTACTGCAGCCAGCAACGGAAAGCATCCCGGTAAACAGCATTAACACCGTCAAGCTAGCAAAAAGCCGACGCCTTCGCGGGACCAGGCAGCAGATCAGACCAGCCAGAGCCAAGCCAGAACCCGCCAATCGCCACGGAACTGGATCGGACGACGACGACGCTCGGTTGGTCTTCCCCAGCGTCGTCGCTGGGATGTTATTCAAAACATAGGCGGACAGCGTCAGCACCGTGGTTCCGGAGGTGGCAGCGGTAGTGATAACCACCGGATTTATTGAGAAGATCCAGCCGGCAACCAACCCGCTGGTACTGCTGGTCGCATTGAAGGTGACGTTCCCGGTAAATCCATTCAGCTCTGTCACCGTCAGTGTAATTCCTGGGGCATCTTTGCCTGTCGTCGCAGTCGCCGTGGCCGAAGAAGGCGTCAGGGAGAAGTCTGCCGCCGAAGCAGAAGTGATGTCTATGACAACATTGCCCTTGGAGCCCGCAAAGGTCGAGTCCCCCGAGTAAGCCGCGGTTACCGTATGCGCTCCAGAACTCAGGCTCCCAGTAGGCAGAACATAGCTCGCTGTTCCGCTTGATAACATCACCGGGCTTCCGGTCGCGACGTTATCCACCAGCAATTGCAACGTGCCTGTAAGCGTTGTTATCAAACCATTGGTTCCGGATGCCACCGTGGCCTTTAAGGTGATGGTGTTACCCGCCACGACTGAAGACGAGCTCGCAGTCATGACAGTCGACGAGGCATTCTGCCCTATCGAGCTTCCCACGCCGGTAGGCGTCGCGAGCAACCAGTCAGTAACGAGGTTGTAGGCATCCACAGATCCCCACCCGGTTGCCAGGTCATAGCCAGTTCCCGCGCTGTATCCAATTGTGCCTCCATTGGGGCAGTTTGGCGTACCCGCGGTGCAGGGGCTGCCGTTATTGCCGCTAGTAATATCGTGAAACACCGACGTGGAGTACGTACTGTTCGCCAGGCCATAAATCACAGGGTTGGCGTTACCGATTCGTGCCTGAATCTTCTGCTCAAGCAGCGCCAACATACCTGCAAATGTCGGGGATGCAACGGACGTGCCTCCTATAACGTCAACGAACCCACTCGCGTCTCGATAACCATCCAGGCAATATCCGGGCGCACAGATCAAATAACCGTCATGCGAAGCTGCGGAGGATAGTGCTAAATCAGGAACATCGCGCGAGGAATCGTTGGGCACGCCAGTCCCCGTCTGAAATGCCGGCTTCACGAAGAACGCGCTGGCACCGCCACCACTCGCTGCCAGCGAAGCGCTCGATGAGGTGCTTTCATTCCACACTGTCTCCGGAATGTACGAGATGGCCGATCCCAAGTAGTTGCCATTCGTGGCGTTGAAGTAAGTTCCGGACCCTTCATTGAACATCGTTCCGCCAACGCCCGTGACGTTGGGCGAACTGGCCGGATAGTCGACCGCAAGCCCGCCCACCGCGGACGTGACTTTATAGTCGCAGTCCGTAGCTCCGGAGTCGCCAGACGGAGCCACGATTGTCTGCCCCTGCGCATTCGCCTGGCGAAACAAAGCGTTGTAGATTGACAGGTTGGACGCGCCGAAACCCGTTTCGCAATCTCCATAAGAGATCGTAATAATTGGCGCAAGGTTGTCATCGATTGCATGTGTAAGCGATCCGGCGACCACGTCAGTTGAGTTGACGTACAAAATCGATGCCGCCGGCGCAGTTGCGCCGGACCACTCGACGTCGAGCAGTGCTTCATCAAGATCGCTTGCAGAAACTCCTGGATCTGTCCCATAAAGCTTGACGGTGGGTGCATTAGCCGGGAGCCCAGACGCTGACCGAAACGCCGCGGCACTGGTAAGCGAGATATCGGTCTGGCCCATGACCGCGATCGTTACGCCGGTACCGTTGACCCAATTCGTTAGCAGCGGGTTGATGTCGTAAATCGTGTAGATGTCTCCGGGGGCCAGGAAGTGGTTGCCGGAAGTAGAAGACGTGAAGTTTGGGGCCAGAATCTGGTGGGCTTTTACCCGCGGTTTGAGCCGGAAATTGTTAAGGCCCGTGATCCCGCGCGTCAGTCCAGCAATGGGAGCCGGCAGCCGCGGGTCGTTCAGGTTGGCGATGTGCTGCTCCCCATTGAACGAAACATTGTGCAGACTAGTGCCGAAGGCTGTGCCAATCTGTGCCGCAGTCCCCGAGACCGTCAGAAAGCTGCGGCTCCTTGCGACCGACGTTACGGTCAGGCCCTGCAAATGCAGGTATGCCGTCACCGTTGCAAGGTCCGCCTCACTCAAGCCAAACTGGGCCGCATATGTCTCCGGTGTGAGCCACTGATGGTATCTGGGAGACTTCGAATTTTGCAGGTCACTCAGAAACTGGTCCAAAGCTGTAGATTTCGCCTCCGTCATATTGAAACGGAGAGTAATCGAGTTGAGTACAGTATCTTCGGGAACCGCGCCGAGGTCCGTCGCAAGACGAGCGCGCGGGTCCACCGTATCCGGAATATCCACCGGAGCGCTGTTCGCAATACCCATTTGCGTGATGCGATTTTGTGCACTGGCGGTCAGCGTCGCAAGAAAGATAACTGCCGCAGCGAGGGAGGATGTGAGGCGCTTGAACATTGGACGAGGTCCTGAATGATGTAGTTCGGGTGGAAGAAGATCGATACTCAACCTGTGTGTAGATGAACCTTCTCCCGCGACGACATCACCTTAGACCGGATCTTTCAGGATTAGTTGCGGCTTACCAAAAAGCTCGGAACCCTACTCTCATTACTGGATGTTCACTTGAAACGAGTAATTGTGGCGAACAGAATGTGTGTTGTCGGATCCGGCAGTGCTGAGAGTCAGTATCGTGCTACCGAGCGGGGTGCCATCGGCGTTAGGCAAGCCAAACGGAGTATTCCCCGCCATGCAACCGATCGCCGAAGTCAGTCCAAGGCTCAGCAAAAGCAAAAGGATTGCCGGTAAGCGACGCCGATGCTTTCGTGGAACAAACAGACAGAAGAGTCCGGCAAGTGTAAGCCCTTCGGCCACTCCCTCAGGCAGTCGCCCAAGTGGACTCGACCCTCTCACAGCTATCTTTGGCGCCGTGCTACTGACAGTCAGGATAGAAGTCCCACCGCTCGTCACGATTGTCGGACTGAAGGAGCAGGTCATCAACATATTGGGTGCAGGTGTGCAGCCAAGGCTGGTGGTCCCGATAAAACCACCAACCAGGCCCACCGTTACGGTCGACTGACCGCTTTGACCGCGAGTAAGCGTCAGGCTCGGCGGATTAAAAATGAGGTTGTAATCCGCAA
>JAYVDT010000056.1:0-2058 GCA_043749265.1 Rhodanobacteraceae bacterium
GGTCTACGGAGCCCCTTTGCGGCTGCGTGTTGAGAATCAACTGGGATACAAGATGGTCAAGTGGATCGAGCGAATCGAGTTCATCGAGTCTGAGAAGACCGTCGGTCTCGGCGAGGGCGGCAGGAACGAGGATGACGAATACTTCGATCTCCTCCCGAACATTTAGATGGCTTCCGAAAAGCACCTCGGAAACGAAGGGCACGCCGGCTTTGAGCATGTCGCTGTGTTCTTTACGCATTTGCGGATGGCGTGGCTGTTGCGGCACCTGCCGCCTCGACTGGTATGGGCCATGTATGTGGGTATCAACGGCTTCGTCACCATCGGACTCCTAGCGTTACTTGCCCTCGTCACAGGCAGCCCATTCGTGTTTCCGTCGCTCGGTCCAACCGCATACCTGTTCTTCTTCTCGCCTTTGGCAGAGGCGTCAAGCCCTCGGAACACCATCTTCGGCCATGCCATCGGGTTGATTTGCGGCTACGCAGCCTTCGCAATGACATTAAGGTTCGGACTACCTTTCGCCATGCACAGCAGTGCTCATGGCCCAAGGGTGCTGGCTGCTGCCCTCTCCCTCGCGGCTACGGGAGCGCTGATGGCCTTGTTCCGAGTTAGTCATCCTCCAGCAGGAGCGACCACGCTCATCGTGGCTCTCGGCATCATCTCGCAGCCGAAAGAACTCGTCGTAATCGAGCTCGCAGTCATCCTGCTTACAGCGCAGGCTTTCGCCATCAATCGGATTGCAGGAATTCCTTATCCTCTATGGAGCAATCACACGCCGTTGCGACAACCATGGCTACCAAAAGCACAATGAAGTAAACGCAAGAGGAGGAGACAAGATGGGTCCAGTAATTCCGCTCGCGACCGCGCCTTCCACCTCAACAACACCTTCAGTTCCCCAGATTGAGGAAGGCCTTACTACCGACCAAGTGAAAGCGCGTTTAGCGAAAGACGGTCCGAATGCGATGCCGGACACCTCCGATCATCCATTCAGGAATGCTGTTGCGAAGTTCTGGGCTCCTGTTCCCTGGCTGCTTGAAGCCGCAATCGTGCTGCAGATCGTTCTCCATAAGTATCTGGAGGCTTCCGTTATTGCAGGCCTTCTCATCTTCAACGCCGTGCTCGCATTTGTGCAGGAGGGTAAGGCGCAGGCTACCCTAATGGCGCTCAAGTCGCTGCTTGCCCTGAATGCTTCGGTGAAGCGTGATGGGGCATGGAAGACCGTGCCAGCAACGGACTTGGTATGTGGCGATCTGATCAAGTTATCCCTCGGCAGCGTCGTCGCCGCCGATGTGCATCTTCTCGATGGCGAAGTGTCTGTCGATCAGTCCATGCTGACGGGAGAATCGCTGCCGCTTGAAGCTGGAGCTGGAGCCGACACCTTCGCAGGCGCGCTTGTTCGACGCGGTGAGGCCACCGGTCAAGTGACGGCAACCGGCGCTCGCACAAAGTTCGGGCGCACTGCGGAACTTATACAAACCGCGCACGTCGTCAGCTCGCAGCAGAAAGCCGTCCTGAAGATCGTTCGCAATCTTGCGATCTTCAATGCGGGTGTCATCGCATTGATTGGAATCTACGCCTGGAAGGAGCGGCTGCCATGGGCCGAGACGATCCCTCTGCTCCTCACCTCGATTCTTGGCGCAATCCCCGTCGCTTTGCCGGCGACCTTTACCCTTGCGTCAGCCATTGGTGCACGCTTTTTAGCCAAGGTGGGGGTCCTGCCTACACGGCTTTCCGCCCTCGATGAAGCTGCGACCATCGACATTCTGTGCTCCGACAAAACGGGCACGCTTACCCGGAACGAGCTTGCGGTGGCAAGTATTTACGCCATGCCGGGCTTCGATGAAAGTCGCGTCCTCGGCTTGGCTGCCCTGGCCAGCTCGGATGGGGGCCAGGACGCAGTGGATGCCGCAATCCGCTCTGCTTCTTCCTCGAAACCGGCGGTTGATCTGCCAAAGCTCACGCACTTCGTGCCATTCGATCCTGCCAAAAAAATGTCCGAAGCGGCTGCGACAGACAGCAAGGGAGCCGTTTGGAAGGTCGTGAAGGGAGCATTCGCGGCAG
>JAYVDT010000057.1:0-7101 GCA_043749265.1 Rhodanobacteraceae bacterium
GTGGGCCGAATGCCGGTTATCGTGGTGCTGGGGATGTTTTTAGCTGGTTTCTATGCGGAGCATTTGAATAAGGTCCTGATTATTGTCTTCAGCACCACATCCATAATTTTCCTGATTTTTCTCATCGCTCGAGACTCATGGCTGCGACGCATTCACACATGGGGCCCGATGGTCTGGCTCGGAAAACGGTCTTACTCGATGTACCTCGTCCACGTGCTGTGCCTGAATGTCTTTGAGGCCTGGGTTAAGGTGGATTCGGGATGGAAAGCGACGGCAGTTCTTGCCCTCAGCTACGGTCTTACTGCCCTGGTCGCAGAAGGGCTCTATCGCGTAGTTGAAGTCCCGGCGCGGCGATTCGGCAGGCGCTGGCTGGCGCGGCGAGGTGAGGTAGCAGCAGCAATTTAGGTGTGTCCACGTCAGGTTCTGGGTGACGCATGAATCCCGTATTTCTCCGCGAGAAAAACCTGCAGCGGCCTGGGCAGAGTCGCGGCCAGTTCCTGCCATGTCAGTAGTCGAAGTCGGGACTGCAGTATGTAGCTGCGGACGGCTCGGAGCGTGGCGTACCACTCTTCAATCAGGTCCGGACGGCGTGCATCGAGGAACACACAAAATGTGCCCTGCTCGGCATGCGCGGCCAGAATTCCACGGATGAGTTGGTAGGAACGGACACCCGTGCCGGTCCGCGGCAGTTCGTCGCGATCAAACGAACTGTCGAAATCGGCGTATCGTTCGATCAAACGGATAGGGGCCGTCTGGAAGTCGGATTCTGTGAGCTTGGCTTCAACGAGCAGGTGCCCAAGGCGCATGTCAATCTCAGTGCGGTCAGATAAATCCCGCAACCGAGGCGTCTTGGGGTGATAGCCAAAGACGGGTTCCAACCCGGACGGGATCCCGAGCAACGCGGTCAAGCGTGCGCCACATAACACCCTGGGGTAGCAGAAAATGTTCATCAGCAGCGCGTCGGAACTCGTAGCTGTGTCGAGTTCTTTCCAGGCACGCGTCTCTTCATCCGGGCCGCTGGGACGCGCCTGGCGTTTGGCGGTGTGAGCCTTTTCGAGGCGGCGGGCCCACTCGGGGCGTGCGGCAATGCGGCGATAGGACGCTTCAATAAAATTTCCGTGGGCGTTCCGAGACGGAGCATAGATGACACTAGGATTTTGTCCCCGTGTTAGCTCATGGGGATGAGCAGTGGCGCGGGCAAGATTTGTGACAGCGAGCGATTGCCTGAGGTTCCGGGCGAGCGAACGAGCACCGGTGCGCCTAACGGGTGGTTCGGGCGATATGTCGCGGAGTTCTTCTTCGGACCACATGGACTCAACTCAGATTTGCACGGAGAACCGTTTTGGTAGTTTCTTCCTTTTTTCGCTTTCTGGCGACACGCAACAAAGAATACGGCTCAACGCACGTCACGCTCTATTCTCACTACTCTTCGCGCAGAACTTCTAGCGGCTTCTGGCCGAGGATGCGGTGGCTGGCGACCCATCCTGTGGCAACCGTAAGAGTTGCACTAAGGGCGAGGCCGGCAAAGCTCATACCCCATTGGACATGATTGGGAATGGTTAAGGCTCTGAGCAGGAAATGTACGATAATGTTGGCAAAGAAGATGCCGACGAAGCCTGCGACCAAGCCGAGGACGGCGAATTCGATGGAAAAAATCGTCGCGATGCGTGTCCGGGTAGCGCCGAGTGTCTTCAGGACGACGACCTCCCGAATGCGGCGATAACGCGTACCTGCGATGGACGAAGCGAGGATGACGATGCCCGCGAAGATGGAGAACGCAGCCAGAAACTCCACGACGTAGATGATTTGAATCACGACCGAGCGGATCGTCTCCAGCGCCTGGGCGACGTTGATGACAGTGACAGTGGGGTAGGCAGCGTAGAGCGCACGCTGAAGTTCGCCCACGTGAGCCGGGTCGGCATGGACACCGCCGTACCAGATGATGGGCAAGCCGGCGAGCGAACGCTCCGGCAGGATAAACTCCGCACGCGAGAAAGCGTGCTGGCCGTCCGATTTGGTGAAGGCGACGACTGTGGCGTCGAAGCGCTTGTCCTGAGCGGCAAAAGTGATAACCGAACCCAGCTTTAGCCCGAGGCGCTGCGCCTGGTTTTGAGCGACGGCTACAACCGGATGACTATCAGCGATTCTGGACTGGCCGGCATTCCACCACTTTCCATCGACTATGATCTCCCCCGGCGGCGGGGTTTCTGTCCAGGTCAGGTTGATGTTCTGGAGCATGCGGTGGGGAAAGTTCTTGGTCTTGATATCTGCCGCCACCACCCCATCCAGAGACACGATGCGGGATGAGACGACGGGCAGAAGTTCCGGCGGTGCAGTCACGGCCCTGGAGGCGGCGAGAAGTTTGCGCATGCCGTTGATCTCTTCGTTCGCAATGTCGACCAGGAAGATGTTCGGCAGGTTGGGTGCGGACGAGATCTGAAGCTGCTGGACAACGGCGTGCTGCATCAGGAACACCAGCATGATTTGCATGACGCCCATTCCAAGCGCAGCAAGCAGTGCCGCAGACGGGTTGCCGGGCCGGTAAAGGTTCGCCAAACCATGGCGGAGCGCACTGGGAAGATGCAGACGAGTGCGCGACAGGAAGAACTTCAGTGTCTTGAGGACGACGTACGAGGCGAGCAGCAGGACCGCGAGAACGCCGGCTAGGCCGACCGAAAACCACGTGCCAACCTGGCGGGAGTCCGACACGCGGTATGCAATGAGCGTGAGCCCCCCGAGAATCAGAGCAAAGGCAACAAACTGAATAAAGTTCTTCTTGATGCCGCGGAGAACTGTCGTCCTCAAGGGCTCGTCGGCCGCATCGTCAACGGCGCGGCGAAGAATAAGGATGGGCCGGACGCCGCGGATGTCGAGCAGGGGCGGAAGGGTAAAAAGCAGCGTCGTGAGCATCCCGGCGCCCAGGCCGTTGGCGATGGCATGGATGTCGAGGTGTAGTTCCGGACGGACGTTGATCAGGCTCGAAATCAGATACGGAAATGCAATTTGAACCGCGATCCCCAAGACCACGCCCACGAGCCCACCAATCGCCCCAAGGAGCAGCGTCTGGATGAGGTAGATCTTGATGATCTGAGTGGAGTTGGCCCCGAGCGACTTCATGATTGCAATAGTGTCCAGCCGCTGTGCCAAGTGAGCCCGCATCGCCATCGCAACTCCCACAGCTCCAAGCACCAGGGCAACGAGCGACATCAGCGACAGAAGGCTGGTCGCCTGGTCAAGGCCAGCTGTCAGGGCGGGGTTCGTCTCTCGATAGTCGATTACCTGGGACTCTGGGAGTAGTTTGATGAGGCGGGTCTTGATGCCCTGAACACTTGCGTCAGAGATAGGCTGGCCGTTGCCTGGAGGCGGAATCTTGAAGAGGTAGCGCTGACCGGCGTGTGAACCCGGTGCGAGAAGCCCGGACGCATCGAGTCCTTCGCGAGAGATAAGGACGCGCGGCCCGGCAGCAAAAGAGCTGGAGAGCCGGTCGGGCTCGTTGGTGACGACCGAGGCGATGCGGAAGAGCTTGTTGCCGAGTTTAATCTGATCCCCGATTTTGAGCTTCAGGCGGACGAGGAGATCATCGGCGACGACCACGGAGTTTGCGTCAAGGACCGTGCGCAGTGAGCCGGCGGGGTCAAGTTCGACCGTGCCATAGTAAGGGTAAGCCAAGGGGTCTACGGCCTTCAACGAGACCAGCAACGGATCGAATGTCTTCGGGTCCGACGCCATGGACAGCAGTTCCGTGACCGGCGTCATGAGGACGCCTTCGGATTGGATATCGACCAGGCCCTTCGCTTCCAGCGCCGTAGGCTGGACGGTTGTCCGGGCAGACAGGTCAGCAGCCATGATCGAGCGGGCACGGGTGAGCAGCGTCGCGCGAAAGGAAGAACTGAAGCCGCGGACGCCGGTGAGGGCGGCAACTCCAATGGCGACGGAGAGGATGACGAAGAAGAATTTGCCTCGCGACGAGCGCATTTCGCGGTAGGCAATCTTGCCGGCGGAACGATAGGAGAGGCTGGGCATAGTCTTTCCTAAACGCTGGATTGTAGCGCCGCTACGTGCGTTGCGGGGTTCTCGTTCATGTCGTCGGAGATGATGCGTCCGTCGCGGAGCACGATACGACGATCGGCATAGGTCGCCAGAATGGGGTCGTGGGTCACGAGGACGAGGGTGGTACCCTCCGTTTTGTTGAGATTCAGGAGGAGTTCCAGGACTGCGGCCCCGTTGACGGTATCGAGATTGCCAGTCGGCTTGTCAGCCAGAACGATCGGAGGCCGCAGGACGAAGGCTCGGGCAAGAGCGACGCGCTGCTGCTCGCCGCCTGAGAGCTGGACGGGATAGTGGTCAAGCCGGTCACCGAGCCCGACGGATGTCAGCAGCTGTCGCGCGCGGGCCAGACCGTCTCCTTTTCCGTCAGCGTTCAATTCATGCGGAAGCAAGACATTTTCAAGTGCGGTAAGCGTCGGAATCAGTTGATAGGACTGAAAGACAAAGCCTATAGTCTTACCGCGGACCTGGGCGAGCTGGTCTTCCGGCAGGTAGGAGATGGCCGTTCCGTTGAGCGAAACATCACCGGACGTGGGGGTATCGAGCCCGGCGAGGAGGCCCAGCAGCGTGGACTTGCCAGAGCCGGAAGAGCCCATGACAGCGGCAAACTGACCGCGCGGAATGCTGAAGTCAAGACCCTTCAGAATTTCAACTGTGCGGGCACCATTGCGAATGGCTTTGCGGAGATCGGTAACGGTGATCATATCGGCGGGTTGAGTCAACGGTGTGGCTCTCCTTGGGGGGATGACGCGCGCGCAACAGTCCGTGCAGGTTCGGGATTCTGTTTTTTGTTATTTTGGAGTATGCGGCGATTTATCGTTTCTTTTATTTTAGCGGGTGCGGTCCTGGGGCAAGCGGGGTGCAAGTCAGATAAGGGATCCATTACATCTCCACAGATGGACGAAGGAATGAATGGTTCGGCAGCGAAGCCGGTGGATACTGCGAGCGCTGTATTGCCAGCACCAACAAATATTGCAGCGCGTACACCCGATTCCCGACCTTTGATCGTGTGCTTTGGCGACAGCTTGACGGCCGGCTACGGCGCAGACGATGGTAAAAGCTATCCGGACTTCCTCCAAAAAGACCTTGACCGCGATGGTTACAACTATCGCGTCGTGAATGAGGGAATCAGCGGCAACACCACCAAGGACGGCGTGGACAGGCTGCCGGGCATCGTTGCGATGAAGCCGGAAGTGGTCATTCTCGCACTCGGCGGCAACGACGGCCTCCGGGGCTTCAAGGTGCCGACCACTCGAGCGAATCTCAGCACGATGATTTCTGGTCTGCAGCGCGGAGGTTCCAAGGTGGTTCTGGCCGGGATTACGCTGCCGCCGGACTACGGCCCCGACTATATCTCCGCCTTTACCCAGACCTATCCGCTGCTGAGCAAAACATATCGCGTACCCATGCTTCCCTTCCTGCTCAAGGATGTTTACGGCGTCGAGGGCATGATGCAGGCCGATAACACCCACGCCACCGACAAGGGGAACGAGGTGGTGGCGCGGAATGTCCTGCCGCTGGTCGAGCCGCTGCTTAGCAGGTAATGGTAATTAGCCGATTACGATGTGGGGCTGCATCAGCGTTCCTGCGATGCGGCGAACGATGGCCAGCAACTCCGTAGGACTGGTGAAAACTTTGACCAAAGGAGCCTGAGAGTATTCGGGCAGATTGACCTGCATGCCATTACGAAGGCGGCCGGCGACCTGTTCGTCTACGGTGACGCTCGGAATCTCAGCCAGCAGCGTTCTGGGGTGCGGCAGCAGGTCCGCGAAGGCCTGTTCGCCCCCCATCGAGGCTTCTTTGAGTTGCTCGACCGTGATGGACTGGGCCAGCGTGAAGACGCCTGCCCGTGTGCGGCGGAGGCTGGAAAGATGCGCTCCACACCCGGCTAGTTGCCCAAGCTCATTGGCGACGGAGCGTACATATCCACCAGCTGAGACGGTCATCGCAAATCTAGCGGTATCGTCTTCCAGTGTCAGCAGCCGGAAGTCGTGGATAGTGATCCGCGCAGGCTTCACCGGCGTCGGCAGACCGGCACGGGCGAGTTTGTGAGCTGGGACGCCGCCCAGTTTCTTTGCGGAAAAGATCGGCGGGAGCTGATCAATTTCGCCGTGGAATGCGGTCCCTAATTGCTGTAGATCTGCCAGCGATTGCGTCAGCGGCCGAGGCTCGCCCACAGGTGTACCCTCGGAGTCGAACGAGTCCGTGGCAAAGCCAAAGCGGATGGTGCCGGTGTATTCCTTTTCTGCCTGCGAGAAGAATTGCGCCAGCCGCGTGTAGCGCCCGAGCAGCAACGGCAAGACGCCCGTCGCGAGGGGGTCAAGCGTGCCCAGATGGCCAATAGATTTTTCACCCGTCGCGCGCCGTACGATCGAGACAACGTCATGCGACGTCATACCACTAGGTTTGTCGAGAATCAAGAGCCCGTTCAACCCCATTAGAGAGCCGTTCCTGGACGGCGAACAAGCGAAAGGAACTCGCTGCGCGTTTGCTGCTGAGTCTTGAAGACGCCGAGCATCGCGGACGTGACAGTGGAGCTATGCTGCTTTCCGACGCCGCGCATCATCATGCAGAGATGCTGGGCCTCCATAATGACGGCGACTCCCTGGGGTGCAATGGCCTCTTCAATTGAATCAGCGATCTGCCGCGTGAGGCGCTCCTGCACCTGCAGGCGGCGTGCGAAGACGTCAACCAAGCGCGCGATTTTGCTGAGACCAATAACCTTGCCGTTGGGAACGTAGGCTATGTGCGCCTTGCCAAAAAACGGCAGGAGATGATGCTCGCACATGGAGAAGAACTCAACATCCTTGACGATGACCATCTCGTCGTAATCGACGTCGAAGAGCGCATTGTGGAGCACCTCCTTGACGGTCTGGGTATAGCCGTGGGTCAGAAAGGCCATCGACTTTTCCATACGCTCAGGGGTCTTGAGCAGGCCACCGCGGTGAGGATCCTCGCCAAGGCGGCGAAGCATTTCGGCGTAGAGCTCCTGTGTCGATACGGAGTCTAGATTGTGGGTAGGAGCCACGGGGTTAAGAACGGAAGCCATGGGGC
>JAYVDT010000058.1:0-2049 GCA_043749265.1 Rhodanobacteraceae bacterium
TTTACCCACGCAAAGCTGACGCGCGATAACAACCTGACCACCGGGCGCATCTACGAGCAGATCATCACCAAGGAGCGCCGCGGCGACTACCTGGGCAAGACCGTCCAGGTTATCCCCCACGTCACCAACGAGATCAAGAACGCCATGCGCAAGGTCGCGGCGGACTGCGAAGTCGCCATCGTCGAGATCGGCGGAACGGTCGGCGATATCGAATCGCTTCCCTTCCTTGAAGCCATCCGCCAAATGCGGCAGGAACTCGGCCGCGAAAATACCTGTTTCGTACATATGACGCTGGTGCCGTGGATCGCTGCCGCGCAGGAGCTCAAGACCAAGCCGACGCAGCACTCGGTCAAGGAAATGCTGTCGATCGGAATTCAGCCCGATATCCTGCTCTGCCGCGCTGACCGCCATGTTCCACGCGAGATGGCGTCCAAGATCGCTGCTTTCTGCAACGTCGAAGAGAAGGCCGTCATCATTGCTCGGGACGTTCCCTCCATCTATGAGGTTCCGCTCAATCTGGCTGAGCAGGGCGTCGACACGCTGATCCTGAAGTACCTGCGGATTGAGGCCAAAGTCGCCGATCTGTCCAAGTGGCAGGAGATCGTCCGCCGCGCCTACAATCCCGCCGACGCGGTCGATATAGCCATTGTGGGCAAGTATGTGGAGTACGAGGACAGCTACAAGTCGCTCAAGGAATCGCTGGTCCATGGCGCGCTGGCACACAATTTAAAGTTGCAGGTGACGTGGATAGAAGCGGAGGGACTGGAAGCGCATAACTACCGCGAACAACTTGCCGGGTTCGACGGCATCCTGGTTCCGGGCGGGTTCGGCAAACGCGGAGTTGAAGGCATGCTCAACGCCATCCGCTACGCACGCGAAGAACTGGTGCCGTACTTTGGCATCTGCCTGGGTATGCAAACCGCCTGCGTAGAGTACGCGCGCAACGTCTGCGGGCTGACCGGTGCCAACTCAGGCGAGTTCGACCCCGCAACGCCGTACCGGATTATCTACAAACTGCGCGAACTAACCGGCGTAGAAGAGATGGGCGGTACGATGCGGTTAGGCGCATGGGATTGCGTCATGGAGCCCGATTCCCTGGCCGCACAATCCTACGGGACGACTGAAATCTCTGAGCGCCATCGCCATCGTTACGAGTTCAACCGCGAGTATGAGGGTGTTCTGACCGGCGCTGGATTGCGCCTCACAGGAACGACGCCGGACTCCACTTACGTCGAGATCGTTGAAATTCCGACACATCCCTTCTTCCTCGGCTGCCAGTTCCATCCAGAGTTCAAGTCGAAGCCGCTGGAGCCGCACCCGCTATTCAAGGCGTTTGTGGGAGCAAGCTACAAGAACCGGATGGCGGCAGCAAACTGAATCATCCATGTAGCCGAAACACCCCATACCGCCGTCCCCGCGGCAAAGGCGTAGTACAGCCAATACCGAACGTACTATGGGCGGCCGAGTCTCCTCGGCCGCCCATAACTTTTGCAATCACCTTTTTGCAATCACCTAGTACTGCCAGCTCACCGTCACATTGCCGACCCCCGACGCGGGCACCGTATACGTATGATTGCTGCCATTTTCATACGTGACCGTGCCATTGGCCGCGATCTTGATGAACTTGAACTGAATCGTCGTGCCCGCCGGTACGGAAACGTTCTCGAACCAGTTCGGATAGTTCGGTGTCAGCAACGGGCCAACGGCCGTGTCGAACGTTGTGCCCCAGTTTCCGAGTTCCACCACGTTTCCGGTCAAAAAGATGTTATCGCCGGGATTGGTTGGGGAAGCATTGTTGACCGTAAAGGTCACTGGAATCAGCTTTGCAGTCAGCACTGTGAACTGGATCGAGTTCGAAGCCGTTCCTGCGGAGTTTTTCACGACCGCCTGATAGATACCGCCCGCAATGTTCGGAACCGTAAACGTCACGGAGGTGTTGGACCAGGTCTTTACCGTAGCCGCCGCGCCGTTGATCAGAACAGAACCCGTGTTGGCTCCGAAGGTGTCGCCTGCGATCGTCACCGTCATGCCCGGCTGCCCGACCGTGGG
>JAYVDT010000059.1:0-7047 GCA_043749265.1 Rhodanobacteraceae bacterium
CCAGACAACCAGAAAACAGGTCCTCGAGCATCCCACAGCAGTCAACTCCTAAACTCAACTCGCAGTCAGCAACAAATCAAACGCCTACGCAGAGGTTCCCTAAGTCAAGAAGAACCATCTTTTCGCGCCGAACTCGCACCGCAAGGAACCTGCGCCAGAGGCGTTCCCCAGTTGCTGTGACCAATGTTAGAAATATGGGCACAAGCTTCGTCGCGCTCTAAATCCAGGAGGCTCTACTTGAAAATCGAACAATCTCCACCGAATAAACCTAATTTCTTGCTTGTGCTTGTACTGGCTGGAGTGTCACTTCTCTTACTCCTTGTCCTTGCTTATTTCTTCATAGATTTTGAAGGTGGCCACATTCACTTTCGCCATCGTCACGCTAACCCGAACGCGCTACTCTTAGCGCCGGCATTCCCTCGGCCGCCAGCAAAGAAAGTAAGTAATGTTTACTGAGAGGACTATTAAACAGCCATTGATGGGAAGGTTGCCTTGCTGAACCCAATGAGGTTGTCAGCCGACTGCTTCGACAGCCGATCCCGGTAGGGGCCCGTTGTCTGGCGGTTCGATGGGGCCGCCTCCGTGGGGCAGATAGACACCGTCTTGTGCCAGTAACGCTTCGTAGACAGGGATGTGCCGCCAATGACGGGCAAGGGCGAACGCGCTCATGTTGGCGATCATCAGCGGTAGAACCAGGCCATAACCGCCCGTCATTTCGAAGATGATAAGCACCGAGGTCATGGGAGCCCGCACGATGCCGGCGAAGACAGCTCCCATGCCGACCACGGCAAATGCACCGATGGAGTCGGCTGAGTGATGGAACACAATCACGTCCAGATAACCCACAGCGCCACCCAGCATGGCACCCATAAAGAGCGCCGGGGCAAAAATGCCGCCCGAGCCGCCACTGGAGTACGAACTAACGGTGGAAGCTAACTTCAGGACACAAAAGACTGCCATTGCAGTCACCGTCATTTTGCCCGTCAGCGCCAACGTGAGCGTCTTATAGGGATCGCCGGCGATTCCATTGAGATGGAAGAGCGCCAGTGCAACAGATGCAATGCCACCCGTGGCTGCGCCGCCGATGGCTGGTTGCACCCACCGGGGCACACCCGAGAGGCAGCGGAACCAGGCCCTAAGGCCCAGTAGTGAATCGGTGAAGACAACCGAGACAACGGCCGCGAGCAGCCCTAGCACTGCGTACCATACCAACGAAGAGGAGTTGGTGAGCGTGTAGTTGGCCTGCAAATGAAAGACCGGATTGGAGCCCAGAATCGAATGTTCGACAACCGCGGCCAGCGCGGCGGCGACAATGACGCCAGAAAGCATGGTCTGGTCGAGGTCGCCAATCAGTTCTTCAAGGGTGAACGTAACGGCGGCAATGGGCGCATTGAATGCAGCGGCAATGCCTGCCGCCATCCCGACTGAAGCCATGCGCCGGGTATTCGTGGGACCGAGTCGGGCGAGACGCGCCAGCATACTGCTGACACCCGCGCACACTTGCACCGTAGGTCCTTCAAGACCGAGCGAAGCTCCAGACCCAATTTGGATAGCGCATAGGACGAACTTGCCGATGGTTTCACGGACAGTGACTCTGCCGTGCCGGAGAGCGTACGCCACCTTCACCTGAGGAATACCGCTGCCGGCAGCCGCCGGTGCGAAATACGTCAGACCGACGCCGGCAACCAACCCTCCGATAGTGGGAGAAAGGATCGTCCACCATATCCAGCTGTGCCCCGGGGCGGCGTTGGCATGTTCGATGAACAGAACCTCAAGCTTCATGATGCTCAAGTGAAACGCCACGGCTGCCAGTCCACAGAGGCCGCCAGCCAGAATGGTCACCGCCAAGAGCCGCTGGCGCTCACTAGGCAGGCGGCGCAGCAGCCAGGCGTAGAAGCGCACATTGAGGTCGGGAAATCTCGCCCAGTAACTTGGTTTTGAGACTTCCTGACTGGGTAAAGGAGTTAAAGGATCAACATAGGATGACATAGATAGTGCGGCTCATTTCTTGGGTAGCAGCAACCAACGCTGAAAAGACATTCAGAGGGAGCATGCGAATATCGGTGTAGCAGTCTCAGAATCTTTCTCTTGCGTGGCGATCTGCTTTGCCTTCTTTTGAGCCAGCAACGATTCCATTGCGCGCACAATCCTGCCGCCATATGCGTCTAGCTCCGCCAAGTGGGCCGGTACAAGACGGGCAAGGACTTTCGCCCCCCTCACTGTGAGTTCAACCAATGAACGGCGAAGATCCGCAGGATCGCTCTTCCGTTTCACCAATCCGCATCGCGCCGCGCGGTCGACCAGCTCCACGGCGCTATTGTGCCGCAGAAGCATTCGCTCCGAGACAAAACTGATAGAAGCCTCCGACCCATTTGGCACCGTGGCGATCACCTGCAGGAGCTGATACTGCTGCGCCGAAACGCCCTCTTGTTCTGAGATCTTCTCGCTAAAGCTCAGAAACGAACGAAGCTCGTAGCGAAACTGTGCCAGGGCGATGAGGCTTCCTGTTGACGACGAAATATTTTTCGGCATGGTCACATCCTTGATTGATTATATCGTAATGCGACTCATTACGAGTCCGGCTAGAGGTGATTGATTGTCACCACGCAACATAAATCGATCGATGCGGGGTCTCGTTCAGACGGTCGTGCTTCTTCTTTCCTTCTGCACCGTCTTCTGCGGAGCGAATGCTAAACTCGCCCAGCTCGGCTCGCCATCGTCTGGACCGCGAGTTTCGTTTGCGTTGTCTGAACAGCGTCGGAATGTCTTGGGCGCATACGCCACGCTCGAACGTGATCAAGTCCCCAAATCCTCTGTTAAATGTTCGTCCCTGCGCGCGTCGGACATGGGTCTGGTGAACCACTTGTCGGACACACGCAGAAAACAGCAAATCAGTTGGGCGAGCGCGCCTGGCGGCACACATTACAAGACCGTCGTATGATGGCCTGTGAGTACCTTCTGATCAGAACTGGACTGTCAGCATTATCAGTTGCGCCAGTCCGATGAAATGAGCGATATGGTGCCCGCATTTCTGGAAGAAACTCGGTTCTCTCGCGTTGCACATTGGCTCAAAATCGATCCGTCGAACAAACCCAGGATTTATGCCCAGGTATACGCATCCGCTGAGATATCGAGTGCTCACTACTGGGCCGAAATCATCCTATCTGCCGGAATCGCTACATTTGGATTGGTTCTGAACAGTCCTGCGGTCATCATCGGAGCGATGCTGATTTCGCCTCTGATGGGCCCGATCATGGCGACTGGACTCGCCCTTGCCGCTGGAGACTTGTATCTGGCGATCAAAGCAGTCGGCAATCTCCTCGTAAGTATTGCCGTAGCGATAGGCTTTTCAGGTTTCATCGTTTGGATGCTGCCGTTTCATTCGGCAACTGGCGAGATTCTGGCTCGAACGAATCCCAACCTGTTGGATTTGGGTATAGCGCTATTCTCTGGATTAGCTGGTTCCATCGCTGTCGGACGTGCCGGACGTAGCGATGGGGTCACCACTCTGCCAGGTGTTGCTATTGCCGTCGCACTGATGCCTCCGTTGTGCACGATCGGCTTCGGTATGGGTAGCGGAGCCAACACGCGCATCATGGGAGGCGCAGGTTTGCTGTTTATCACCAATCTCGTCGCAATCGTCGCGAGTGCCTTCCTAGTTTTCCTCCTGATCGGCATGAACTCTCCCGAGATCCGCGCGGAGATGGAGCACTCTCGCAGCGGCGAGCTTTTCGCTCGCAGACTTTCGCGCGGACCGCTTTCCCGCGCCATGGCGAATAGCGGAAAGCTCCACTGGCGAATCGGGATGCTGGTCCTGCTTTTGGGTTCGGTGGCAATTCCGTTACACAAGGCTCTGGTCCAACTGGCTGGGGAAGCGGTGGCTCGCGGAGCCGTCGAGGAGACGGTTCGTAGTCTCGTCCCAAAGGGATCTCTGGTCTCGCAGCAAGTTGAGGTCGGAAGACAGAAGATTGCCGTGCAGCTTGTTTCCACGCAAGCAATCTCCGAAGAGAAACTGCGGACCGCGGAACAGACGATTGAGAAGCGATCTGGCCGAAAAGCTGAAGTGTCCATAGCGAGCATCGCGAGTCAAAGTGAATTTGTGGAATTGATGCAACGCATCTCCACGGCGCCGCCTCCGCAAGCTCCCCCTAAGCAGCCCTCACAAACTCTGGAAGATATCGGTGCGCAGCTTACGGCCCGAATCTCACCAATCCTAGCGAAGTCGTGGCCAGAGGCAATTCCGTTGCGCGGGTTCACACTGGAGTTCGGCAGCGACGAAATCATCATCAATGCCGATTACGAAGCCAAGCGTGACCTGGACGTTATATCTGTCGGCTTGATACAACAACACCTGAGAGAAGCATTGAACGATGCAAGCCTGGTCCTCATTCCGCATAAAAAGGGCGCCTCGTGCGAAGCACGCCGGAGCAAATCCCGCGGCGGGCGGTAACAAGTGTCCATGGGGTGGAAAGGTCAAGCCCTTAACCAATTCCCGTCCGGGAGCGGAAAGGTATTTCGGGTCCTCTCAGGATTGAAAGTTACCGGCTCACGGCTTCGAACGGCAGAAAGAGGGTAAAGACGGTTCTGCTTCGGCCTTCACGCTGGCTGCTATGAACTCTCAGGGAACCGCCGTGACGATCGATGATCTCGCAACTGATCCATAGCCCGAGACCGCTTCCTCTGGCGCCTTTCGTTGTGAAGACCGCCTCGAAAATCTTCTTCATGACTGCAGAACTCATTCCGGGCCCAGTATCGGCGACGGTCAGCACAAGTCCGCTTCGGCCAGTCTTCCAATTCGTGGCTTCGCGACTGCGCAGGAGTAAGCGGCCCCCATTACCGTGCATTGCGTCGATCGCATTCCCCACCACGTTACTGAGCACCTGGCGAATCTCCCCCTCAAAACAGGTCACGGGCTGCTTAGCCCGATGACGTGATTCGATCTGTATGCCGGAATTCAAGATACGTCCTTGATAGAGAGAAAGCGTGTCGGCTACGAGCATTTCGCCCAGCACCGCGATTGGATCGGTAGATTGCCGGTAAAAACGGAGGGTTTGGTTCGTGATGTTGGAGACCCGGCGAAGTTCTTGTTCTGCCGTGACAAGATAGCTGCGCACATGATCGAAGTCGTCACTGCGGCGTGCTAGATAAAGCAGGTTGGTCACGGATTCAAGAGGATTATTGATCTCGTGGGCGATCGAACTGGCTAAACGCCCAACGGCGGCGAGTTTTTCACTCTGCAGAAGAGCCTGTTCGGCGAGGCGGCGCTCGGTCACGTCGACGCCAAGCGCAATCACACCGGACGTACTCCCATCGGCCTCGCACATCGGCTGATACACATAATCGAGGTATCTGTCCTCAGGCGGTTCCCCAGGTGTTCGGCTGAGAGAGAAGCGCGCTGCGTACGCAACATGATTCTGCCCAGTTTCCTAAACCTTATCGAGCAACGCGACGAAGCCCTGTTCTTCCGCTTCTAGAAGAGCTTCGATCACCGAGCGGCCAATCAGATCGCGGTCCCCAACGAGCTGTTGATACGAACGGTTTACCATCTCGAAAATATATTTCGGACCTCGCACGGTCGCGATAAAGGCGGGGGCCTGTTTGAACAACTCAGTCAGGCGAGTGCGCTCCGCAAACAGTTTTAATTCTGCCTCCTTGCGCGCCGTAATGTTCCGGTTCACTCCCACCATCCTCGCGGAACGACCGTTCGGAGAAGAGACCTTACGCCCCTTTCCCGCCAGCCAGTGGAGCGAACCATCCGGCCAGATCACGTGAAACTCATGGTCGAACTCAACGCCTGTATCGATCGCTCTCCGAATGTTCGCCATCACGGGCTCGACATCATCCGCATGCAGGTACGTGAGAATGCGGTCGATTGGCGTCATGGCCTCCCCGGAGCGGCCGTACACCAACTCCACCCTGCCGCTCCAGATAAATTCTCCGGTGGTCAAATCCCAGTCCCAGCTCGCCAACTGGCCAGCGTTCTGAGTAGCCTGCAGTCGCTCCTCACTCTGGCGAAGCGCTTCCTCGGTTCGCCCCTTGTCCTGTGTGGCCGTGACCCGGCCTGTCGTTTCAAAGACTGTTACGACGACCCCTGCGATCGATTGCGTTTCATCCCATAACGGGCTGTAACAGAGGGTGAAAAAGGCGTTTTCGAGGAAGCCACGCCGTATGATCGGGTAAAGCTGATCTTCGAAGGTCAACGTCTCCCCTTGCCAGACGCGTGCGTAAAGGGGTTCGTTGATGTGCCATACCTCTGGCCAGCAGTCCCGGATACGTTGCCCAATTCCGGCAGGGTGTTTGGTTCCCATCAAGGCGAGGTAGCCGTCATTGTAAATCTGGATCAGATCCGGTCCCCAAAGTACGATCATTGGGAAATCGCAGCTCAGCACCAAATCGACGGTACTCCGCAGAGTCTGAGGCCATTGCTCACACATCCCCAGGAAGGAAGAAGACCAATCCCGCGCGCGAATCAGGCGAGAAGTAGCACTGTGGCCGACTGGCCAAACAAAGGGGAGAGAGAAAGGGACGGCAGGTGGATTGAGGATCTTTACACGGAAAAGGCCAGAACCCTCGATGGATCACGTTCGGATCTTGATACGCCCTCGCTACCTGTGTTTAAGTTGATTACACGCTTTATCAGCGCGTAATCAGCCATACGGCAAGCATCCGAAACAAAAGGTAGAAGCTGCTTGATCGTCTAGCGCCCGAAGCGGAGGATGAGACCTATGCTCAGTCGCAGAATGTTTTGACGGTTATTGTTGTTGTTGTTGAATCCCCATCGGTCACAGCGCCCATGGCTTCAGTTCGTGGATCAATAAGACCAATCAACAAATCTGGATGGCCCTCACGGGGGCTTCAGCTATGCTCTAGTGCATGCGAAAAATGGCCTGCCTCATTGCTTTCTCTGTGCTCAGTGGCGCGTTGCGCTCCGCGTCGGCCCAGTCCAACTCCGCGACCGAAGTCAACCACGCGATCGTCTTAAGGATCGCGCCGCAGGTCGATCGCTTCGTGCAGGAAAAGACGGTCGCCGGAGCTGTGACGCTCGTG
>JAYVDT010000060.1:0-7038 GCA_043749265.1 Rhodanobacteraceae bacterium
CGAGAGCTTTGGACGGGCATCGATCCGCGCTCTCCGCTGTATGCGGCTCTGCTTGCGCAAGCGGCGCGGCTCGGCATCACGGTCCGGCATCTGCACGCGGGAGATCGCGTCCAGTGGGGGTCGGTTGCGGTGTCGGTGCTTGCGCCGGTGGTTAGCTATCGAAATTTGGGCGCACCGCGGAATAACGACTCGCTGGTGCTGCGGATGGAGCTTGGCAAGGCGTCCGTGCTGCTGGAGGGAGACGCGGAACGGGCGAGCGAAGATGCCATGCTGGCGGCGGGGCTGGCGGGCCCGGTGACGTTGCTCAAGGTGGGGCATCATGGGAGCAAGACCTCGACGAATCCGGAGTTTGCGGCGGCGGTTCAGGCTCGGGATGCGGTCGTAAGTGTAGGAAGAAGCAATACCTTTGGGCATCCTCGCGGAGATGTGATCGCGCGTCTTGCGGCCGGGGGAACGCATCTCTTCCGCACCGACGAGTTTGGTTTGACTACGTTTCTGCTTGCGCGGGACGGTAGTATCCGTGCTTTCGCAGGTACCGGAGAGATAGTAACTGTGCCGAACTCCGGTCCATGAACGTCAAATGAACTAATACCCTTGGGAGGCCTGATGGAATCTTCGGAGAATGTCCCCTTTGAGACCCACGATACGGTCGCGGAAGGCAAGCTGATCCGCCGACTGCAGCTCATGATGAACCTGGTGATGCAGACCATCGCACAGGATAGCTCGCTCAGTATCGATGAGGCTTCACAGATGATTGCGGATTCGAAAAAAGCCGCTATGGCGATGTTTCCGGACAAGGAACTGGCTTATGAGATCATCTGGCGGCCACGTTTTCAAAGGCTGATGCGAGAACGTTTCCGGATTATGTAGCGCAGACATCGCGTAACAAATTCGGGGTGTGCGGGAGTTCAGGCGAGACGACGATATCCTAGTGGATATGTCCTCTGTGGAACTCTCATCAAAGTTGCCGACACGCATCATCGTGGCCTTTGCCTGCGTGTATTTTTTCTGGGGTTCGACGTACGTCGCCATCCGCTTTGGCGTGCAGGTGCTTCCGCCGTTCGTGCTGGCGAGTGTCCGCTACCTCATCGCGGGTCCTCTGATGCTGGCCATCTGCGCTGCGCGGGGAATGAAGCTGCGACAGACCAAGCGCGACTTTGCGATTCTGGCGGCAATTGGCATTTTGATGCTGGGTATCGGAAACATGGGCCTGGTGTGGTGCGAGCAGTTCCTGCCCAGCGGGCTCGCTTCGTTGCTGATCGCGGTGATTCCGATCTACGTTGCGCTGATTGAAGTGCTGATGCCGCGCGGCGAGGGCCTGCGTGCAAGAGGTTGGATGGGGATCGGGATTGGCTTTATTGGTCTCGTCATCCTGCTCTCGCCTGGTCTGAGAGATGGAATCCATGACAAGGGCGGTCAGCTACTGGCTTCCTTTGTCGCTATCGCGTCGGCCTTTGCATGGACCTGGGGATCGATTTTGTCACGACGTTCCAAGCTTGCTGCCACGGCCTTTGTCGCCGCGGCGTGGGAGATGCTGTTTGGCGGCATCTTCAACTCGCTATGCCTGCTTGTGTCTGGTGAGGGGCATAACGTGCGCTGGACCGCGCAGGGAATGTGGTCGATTGCGTGGCTTGTAGTCTTCGGGTCGCTGGTTGGGTACACCGCTTATGTGTATTTGCTTGACCACGTTCCGGTTGCGAAGGTATCGACTTATGCCTATATCAATCCCATTGTCGCGGTGGGTCTGGGGGCGCTGTTTCTGGGAGAGCGTTTAGTGCCGATTGAGTACGCTGGCATGGCTGCAATCCTTATCGCGGTGTACCTGGTGACCAGCTCAAAGCTCAAAAATGTGGCCGAAGATCTGACCGTGGAGGCCGAGCCGGCCGCCTAACAAATGGTCTCGGCCATTACTCCCCCATCTCCAGCGGCTTGCGGGCGAAGTAATAAAGGCTGAAGGCCAGTGCGCCGAACATAAGGATGCTCATCCAGTCGTGATGCAGGAAGTTATTGTCTGAAAAGCGGGGGATGGTCTTCTCAGTGGCGGCCTCGTAGAGCTTGACAACTACTCCCAGCAGACCAACGATGCCGCCGGCGGCGATCAAGCCCGAGGCATAAAGGCTACCTGGAGAGATCTCGGATTCGATGTCGAGCGATGGAGTTACGGACGTTGGTACAGGGAGACCATTGGCCGGATCGATGTGGTCAGGGTTAGTCTCGCTGAAGTTGGGATGGCGAGCGAAAAAAGCTAGACGATCCGTCCTCCAGAGGTCAAGGCTTGTCTGATATGCCGCGGCTGAGACGCGCGCATGATGGTGCAGCATGGCTCGATCCACCATCCAGCGCATGACGCCGCCTACGAAGATGGCGAGCGTTGTGGCGATGGATAGATAGGCTCCGACGGCAAAGGTCAGCGAGCGAATTCCCAGTAGTTCCACCACGATCACCAGTGCCACGCCGAGCAGCACGAGGCCCCACGGAAGTTTGCGCGAAAGAATGCCGTTGATAACGGTCGCCATAAGCTTGCCCTGCGGCGCCGCGGCTTTTTCGCTGCCGATACCCTGAGTCCACTGGATGACGATCTGATTCGTTGTGGGGTCGACGAGGTATTTGCCATCGGGGAGAGAGGTCGAACCGATAGCGTTGAGCAGGGTGTAGCTGTGGCCGTTTGTAACCTGCTCTTTGGGGCCATTCTCCGTTCCCGTCCGGGCAGTCAGGGCGAAGTGGTCACGAGAGAAGGGTCCCTTGTTCTGGACGCCGTCCGTAAGTAGTTGCGACGTTACAGGAATCGGCTGGGGCAGGCGCTGGAAGCTTTCGAGGCCGTTATTCATGGCGTTCAGGGTGGCGCCAATCGAGAAGACCGAGATGATGACGCCGGCCATGACCGCCGCCTGCTGCTTCCATGGCGTCGCACCAATCAGATATCCGGTTTTCAGATCCTGAGAGGTGTCGCCGGCATTGGAAGCCGCGATGCAGACGATGCCGCCGATGGTAATCGCAAGAGCTCCGAAGGCGGGTGCTGTCCAGCCGCGGACGAGGAAGATGGCGGTCGTCGCCATGAGAGTAGCAATCGTCATGCCTGAAACCGGCGAGGATGAAGAGCCGACGATCCCGACGATGCGGGCTGAAACGGCTACAAATAGGAAGCCGAAGACGATTACTAGAACTGCCGCGGAGATGTTGGCGAGCAGCCCAACCTGGGCGCCTGGGATGGGGTGGAATTGGAGGAAGGCGACCATCAGGACTATCAGCAGGACCGACCCGCCCAGGACGACTGACATAGGCAGGTCGTGCATCGTCCTCACTACGGTCGATGCTTTTTGTGTCGCCGCGTCCTTGTTCTTGCGCATGGAGCGGACACCCTCGGTAAGGGCCGAGATGATCGTTGGCGCAGTGCGGAGCAGTGTGATGAGACCCGCAGCGGCGACGGCCCCGGCACCCATTGGCCGGACGTACGTCTTCCAAAGGGCGGAGGGGTTCATCTCCGAGATTGGCGTCGTGCCGGGATAGATTGGGCCGGTAAAGTGGGCACCAAAGAAGGAGATCGCGGGCATGAGTACGAGCCAGGAGAAGACACCGCCCGCGAGCATGACGGCCGCAACGCGGATGCCGATGATGTAGCCGACGCCCAGGTATTCCGGGGTGCAGTCGGCGCGGATGGCCGAGCCCTTGAGCAGGTGCTGGGGGCCCATGTCAGGTTCGTAGTTTGGGCCGGAAGGCCAGAGGGCGAAGAGGTTTTCATTCTGGAAGAGGGTATAGATCCCGCCTAGTCCCAGGCCCATGAAGACACGGGAGGCAAAGCTGCCGCCCCGCTCTCCCGCCATCAGGACGTCGGCGCAGGCGGTGCCTTCGGGATAGATGAGGGTCTCGTGCTCATCGACGATAAGTTGGCGCCGGAGGGGAATCATGAAGAGTACGCCCAGCCACCCGCCGAAGAGAGCGAGGGTAAAGATGCGGGTCGATTCGAGGTCGAAGCCCAGGAAGATCAGCGCGGGCAGGGTAAAGATGACGCCCGAGGCGATCGACTGCCCGGCGTTGCCGATGGTTTGGACGATGTTGTTTTCAAGGATGCTGGCTTTGCCAAACGCGCGGAGGATTGAGATAGACAGGACCGAGATAGGAATGGAAGCCGCGACTGTCAGCCCGGCGCGAAGGCCGACGTAGACCGTCACCGCGCCGAACACGACGGCGAAAAGGCCACCAAGGATTAAGGCGCGCAGCGTGAACTCGGGGCGCGAGTCAGAGGCGGGAACAAAGGGGGTAAAGTTGGGCGCGGCCATGTGGTTTTTTTAGGGTCTCCTGCGTGCGGATATGCATTTGGGCGTCGAATCGGAGTGTATCAGCGCGAAAGTATTGACGAACTGGTCACTAGGAGGCATATACTCAGGCTCATTGGCGCTGCAGTGTGCGTCAGCGAGTGAGGTATGTCTTCAGCGGGAGCTTGAATCGACAGACGCTCGGGGTTGGTGCGGGAGGTCCACCTGGCGGGGGAATAACTGGAGTTGTGTTTGAGAACGGCTCTGCCTACCAGACGGGACGCTGGCGGGCAGTTGTCCAAGTACTTCGAAGTACCGCCGCACTAGCCCGGCAACTTGTAGATGATGTAGTGACAACGGTCGTCCCGGCGACCTGCAGAGTTTGTGAAGGGCCACTTGAACGGGCTGGGGCCGTTCCGGTGTGTACTACCTGCGTGGGAAATGTGACAGCTGAGGCACTGGCGGGTTGCTGGCGCTGTGGCGAGGCAATCGACCTCGCGCTCGACATGGAAGATATTCGATTCGCAAGCCTGCTCGGCGAGCTTCTGCTCTGTCGGGAGTGCCGCATGGCGCCGCCGGCCTTTGAACGCGCCGTCAGCTTTGGGACTTACTCGGGCGAACTGCGGGCATTGATTGGTCTGCTTAAATTCACGCGTATCCGTGGCGTAGCTCGGCTTCTGGGGAGGCATCTTGCGGAGTCGACGCTGAAGTTGGAAGAGTTTGCGGGACAGGAGATGCTGGTCGTGGCGGTGCCGCTTTTCGGCGCACGGGAGCAGCGTCGCGGCTTCAACCAGTCCGTACTGCTCGCGGACGAGGCGCTCCGCATCCTGAGGCAGGCGCGCCCCGGTTGGAAGCTCACCGCGGCGCATAACAGGCTAGGCCGCCGTAAGAGCACGGATAGTTCTTTGGGCCTGACGCGGCGTGGTCGCCGCCGCAACATGTCCGGAGCCTTTGAGGTTAGAGGAAACGTCCGGGGCCAGGAGGTCTTGCTGATGGACGACGTCCTGACCACAGGCGCGACTGCCCGTGAATGTGCCCGCGTCCTCCTTCGCGCAGGCGCAAGCCGGGTTTGGGTTGCAACCCTGGCGCGGTCGCAAAAGGGCACTGTCCGCCGGTTCCACCAGGGTTCACAGAACGAAACAGCGGCATGGGATTTAGCAACGCCATAGCACCTGCAACTGCAGTTCGGGGCCAAGAATAAAAGTAGGGACGAAATTTGAACCGGAGGATTGAGTGGCGATGCAAACGGTCAAGGGCAGAAAAAAAAGAGTATCGGTAAGTCGTCATGCTGGACATGGGCCTGGAAGCTCGCGCAGGGTAACGACCGAGCTGGACGTCCGGATTGGCGTCTTTCGCCAGCCTGCGATGCAGACTCCCGTTCTGGTTCTGAACGCAAGCTATGAACCCATCAACATCTGTGGGGCCCGGCGAGCGCTGGTCCTGGTGCTCAAGGGAGTGGCCCGTACAGAGGAAGAGCAGGGTACTATTTTGCACGCCGCGCGGGTCAACGTGGCGATGCCGAGCGTGATTCGCCTGCTGGAGTATCGCCGTATTCCACACCAGACGCGCGCGCTCAGTCGCAAGAATATTCTGTTGCGTGACCATAACTGCTGCCAGTACTGCTCGGTCGTGCTGACGGCGGGGGAACTGACGCTCGATCATGTGATTCCACGCAGCCGTGGAGGGCTTTCTACGTGGGAGAACCTCGTCGCCTGCTGCCATGATTGCAATCGCAGAAAGGGTAATCAGTTAATTCAGGAGTTGACAGAGATGAAGCTGCAGCGTGAGCCTCGTCCATTCTCTCTGCATACCAGCCGCCATATTATGCGCATGATTGGCTCGGCAGACCCTAGTTGGCGGCGGTATCTCTATTTTGAGTCAGGCGAAGCTGCCTGATGGCTGATCTTTTTCGGTTACCGTGACGGGCATTGGTAAGACTCCGTCGGTGCAGGCAAAAGACTTTTTAAAGTACGGAAACGCCGATTACCAAAGATGTTGCAAATAATCTGAGCTATTCCAGTTATAGTTTTTCCACCGGCTTAAATGCTTGGCCTGTCAATAGGACCAAAGATATGCTCAATACCATTTTGGTGTTAGGGCGCCGGCTGAAACCCTGGAAGGTACTGCTATGCGCTTGGTTCATCTCTTCGTCTCCACCCTCGTGATCTTCTCCCCCCTTGGTGGGTATCTCTCGGCTCAGCACGTCCCGGAGCACTCTCGGGTCACGTTAGACACGCCGGACGCCGCCTGCCACCGCTCAAACAAGGCATGGGCCTCCCAACCGATCAGCATTGCCGTTCTTGACTTTGGTTATCCCGGACAATTGGAGCCCACCCACTCCGGCGTCGCTTTGGCGGATATGGTCTACGGCCACCTGAGCCAGGATAAAGCTTTCACGTTCAGCCGCGGCGACTGGATGGAGATGGGCTATGACGACGCGGCGCGCGTTGCCGCCCTGGGTCGCATGCTGGGTGTGGACGCAGTTCTCGCTGGAACCTGGGAGTACCAGAACGGTACGGTTCCTGCCGTGCGACGGAACGCCTTGCTAAAGTCGACCGGCAAGCGGGACCCTTTGCGGATGGCTGCGGGCCTGGTCGATACCTGCACCGGCGAATTACTCCTCAAGATGACTTCTGACGTCTGCGCGCCGGGTGCGGCATGCGCCGGACAGTCGCTGACCACGGACGCCGCGCTCAATCCTCACTCTTTTATGCCGGATGTGGACGGCGCGATTGACCGCATGGTCTCTCCACTGGATCGTGCGATCAGCATCTCGTCCCGCGGT
>JAYVDT010000061.1:0-2036 GCA_043749265.1 Rhodanobacteraceae bacterium
TCAAGGGCCACACGATTCAGCACGCCCTTCTTATCCCGACAAACGCCGTGCAGCGCTCCAGCGAAGGCGCCGGCAAGATCGTTATGGTCATCGCGGCCGATGGCACCACGCATAAGAAAAACATCGTCATAGGCATCCAGGCAGCCGAGAAGACGCAGATAACCGACGGACTTACCCCCGCCGACACTGTCATCACGGGCGGCGGTTATGGTCTTGACGAGGGCACCAAAGTCAAAATCGGCCCGGCCGAAGCCAAAACTGACAATGACACACCGGGTGTAGCCAAACCTGATGCCGGTACGTCAGACTCTACTAAGCAAGACGAGGCCAAGCCCGCCGCTGGCCCCGCTGCAGACGACAAGAAGCCGGGAGCGAAAGATTGATCTCCCCAAGGCCAACCCGGACGGAGGCTCCCGCTATAGAAGCTGACGCAAGCTTCTGGCTCACCAGGGCTGCGAAGCCCATCTTCTTCTTCCTCGCGGTCCTTACGCTGGCTGGCATTTACGCTGCATTCCAGGTGCCAATCTCCGTCTTCCCGGATACCAACTTTCCGCGCATCGTCATCGCCGTAGATAACGGCGTGATGCCCGTCGAGCAGATGCAGGTCACGATCACCAAGCCTATTGAAGACGCGGTCAACAGCGTCCCCGGCCTGACCACCGTGCGCAGCACCACCAGCCGCGGCTCCGCGGAGATCAGTCTCTTCTTCGACTGGAACGTAGACATGTTCCGGACGCTGCAGCTCACGGACTCAGCCCTCTCGAAGATCCAGTCCGAGCTCCCTTCTACTGTCAAGATCACCGCCAATCGACTTACCTTCGCGACCTTCCCCATCCTTGGCTACGCTCTCACGGCTGACGATCGCGGCAAGGACACAACTGCTCAGACCACGCTCTGGCAGATCGCAACCTACACCCTAAAACCCCCGCTCAACCGTGTCCCCGGCGTCGCGACTGTCATTGTCCAGGGCGGCCAGGTACCCGAGTTCCACATTGTTCCAGACCCCTCCAAGCTGCAGACCACCGGTGTCACTGTTCTCGATCTTGTCGCGGCGGTCCAGAACTCCAATATCATCGATTCGCCCGGACTCTATGAGGCTGACCATCAACTTGTCCTTGGCCTTGTCGGAGCGCAGGCACACGACGCGGGCGAACTTGGGGGACTCGTTGTCAAGACCACTCCTGCCGGCGTTCCGGTACGCATTGGAGACGTAGCTGAAGTCGTCCCCGCAACCTTGCCCGTCTACACCCGCGTCGACGCCAACGGCAAGCCCGCCGTCCTGCTTAACATCACCCGGCAGCCCCTCAGTAATACCGTTGCCGTCGCCACCGCCGTTGCTGCAAAGGTTGACCAACTCAGCAAAAACCTGCCCCCCGGCGTTCACCTCACCCCCTTCTACGACCAGTCCGAACTCGTCCACGAGAGCATCGGCAGCGTCCGCGACGCCATCCTCATCGGCCTTCTTCTAGCCTGCGTCATCCTCTTCCTCTTCCTGCGCGACTGGACCTCTTCCCTGATTGCGGGCCTCGTCATCCCCGTCACGGTCGCGATCACGATCCTCTTTCTCTGGGTCATAGGCCAGAGCTTCAATCTGATGACGCTCGGCGGTCTGGCCGCAGCCATCGGTCTCGTCATCGATGACGCCATCGTCGTCGTAGAAAATATCGTCGTCCACCGCGATTCCGGACAGAGCCGTGCTGAAGCCGTAAGGTCTGCCCTTGCCGAGATCACTACCCCTCTGATCGGCTCCACCATCACGCCCGTCGTCGTCTTCCTTCCGCTCATCGTCGTCACCGGCGTAACCGGCAGCTTCTTCCGTGCCCTTGCCATTACCATGACTGCCTCGCTGCTTACGTCGCTTATGCTGGCTCTCAGCTTCACGCCTGCCCTTTCGCTCTCACTCCTCCGCAAAGCCAAGGAAGGCGAGGCCAAGGCTCACGACGAAAACGGCCCCGTGATGCGGCGCGTCCTCGACACCCACGGCAAGGCTCTCAACTTCGCCATCGAGAGGCCCTGGGCCCTTGCGGTCATCGGGG
>JAYVDT010000062.1:0-7027 GCA_043749265.1 Rhodanobacteraceae bacterium
TTGGAGAGTTCATCATGCCACCGATTTTGCGTTCCATTCTTGCCGTCATCGCCGGCTTCGTTGCCATGAGTTTTGTGGTGATCGTTCTGACGCTGCTTTCGGTAAAGTCGATGGGTTTGAAGGGCGGTCCTCCGACGGCCGGGTACCTCGTTGTAAATGTCATATTCAGCTTTCTGGCGGCGGCTGCGGGTGGCTTCGTGACGGCGCTTGTCGCTGCGGTGAAGCCGGTTGAGCATGCCTATGTGCTGGCCTGCGTGATGCTGGTGATGGGGGCGCTGAGCTATGCGCGCTATCGTGGCACGCAGCCGGGCTGGTATCAGCTGGTGCTGGTGCTGGTGCCACCGCTTTGCGCAATTGCGGGTGCCGCAATCTGTACCAGGACCGCGCGCCACCACGCAGCTTAGCGTTGTCTATGTTAGTTTCCTGAGCATGGCGCAAAATGGTCGATTCGGGTTGAGCGTGCGGGTGCTTGCGGAACTGGCGCTGACTCCGGGAAGCATGAAGACTTCGGCGGCGATCGCTGAAAGTCTGCAGACGAGCGCGGTGATGGTGCGGCGTGTCTTCGGTGCTTTGCATGAGGCGGGGTTTATAACGCAGCGTAAAGGGCCGCAGGGCGGCGTGATGTTGAAGGTCGCGGCCAAGTCGATTGGGTTGGGGGATGTTTATGCAGCGGTAGCGGGCGACTGGCCCGGAGCCGGTGAGAAGCATGTGGATGCGGTGATGAAACGTGTTCGCGAAGACGCAGTCACGGCGATGAACGAGACGTCCATCGCCGCACTGGTCAAGAAGATGCGGAAGGGCTGAGTTACTCGGTGGACTCTCCGTGGGGCTGTTCCGCTACGGCCTGCTGGCGGGCGAGCGGGCGCAGGAGTGGGAAAAGGATGACGTCGCGGATGGAGCGGGAGCCGGTAAGGATCATGGTGAGGCGATCAATGCCGATGCCTTCGCCTCCGGTGGGTGGCAGGCCGTAGCCAAGGGCGCGGACGTAGTCTTCGTCCATCCCGTGAGCTTCGTCGTCGCCGCGTTCCTTCTCGGCAGTCTGGGCTTCGAAACGGCGGCGCTGGTCGACCGGATCGTTGAGCTCGGAGAAGGCGTTACCGACCTCGAAACCACCGATGTAGAACTCGAACCGCTCCACCCATTCGGGTTCATCCGGCTTTACCTTGGAGAGCGGCGAGACGGCGAGCGGGAAGTCATAGATGATGGTCGGCTGGATGAGGAAGTCTTCGGCGACGTACTCGAAGATAGCGGCGATGGTTTTGCCGTAGGGCTCGCCCTTGCTGAGATTCAGCCGGCAGTACTGCAGGTGAGCGTGCAGCTCGCGATGGTCGAGGCGCGCCTGGATGAAGGCGGGGTCGCGCTCGTAGATCATGGTGGAGATGGGGTCTCGGCCTTCCGGGATGGCCTGGTTGAGCCAGTTTGTCAGGGCCTCGGCGCTCGCGAAGTCTTCATGCACAGGCGCCTTGCCGGCGGTTGTGGGCCAGAAGCGAATGATGGCCTCACGCATGGAGAGCCTGGTCCACTTGGCAAGGTCGATCTCGTTGCCGTTGAAGGTGGCCCTGGTAGAGCCATTGACCTCAGTCGCGACGAACTGAACGAGCTCTTCCGTGAGGTTCATCAGGTCGTGGTAGTTGGCGTAGGCCTGGTAAAACTCGAGCATGGTGAACTCGGGATTGTGCTGCGTACTTACGCCCTCGTTGCGGAAGTTGCGATTGATCTCGTATACGCGATCCATGCCGCCGACGACGAGCCGCTTAAGGTAAAGCTCCGGCGCGATGCGGAGGAAGAGGTCAAGATCAAGTGCGTTGTGATGAGTGGTGAAGGGGCGTGCCGCGGCTCCGCCGGCGATGGACTGCATCATGGGCGTCTCGACTTCAAGGTAGCCGCGGTCATCGAAGAATTTACGGAGCGAACGAAGAATCTGGGCGCGCTTGACGAAGACCTCGCGGACGTTTGGCGGTGGGGCGTCGGCGGTCAGCGCGGGTTCGGGGCAGGTTCCCTCTGAGTTCGTGTCGAAGGCGGCTTCAGGGTCGTTGGCGAGCTTGGGGGCGGGTCCGTGCTCTGTCTGTTTGGCGGACTGGCCGGTGTTCATGAAGAGGTCGACGTAGCGCTGGCGGTAACGTAGCTCAACGTCTTCGAGGCCGTGATATTTGTCTGGCAGGGCAAGCATGGCCTTGGCCAGAAAGGTCAGTTTGGAGACGTGCAGCGTGGTTTCGCCGGTGCGCGTGATGAAGAGATAGCCGCTGACGCCTATGTGGTCGCCGAGGTCCAGCAGTTTGTAGATGGCGAACTGATCTTCGCCAACATCGTCTTTCCGGACGTAGATCTGGAGGCGCAGGCCACCCTGCTGAAGCTGTGCGAAGCCGGCCTTGCCCTGCACACGAATCTGCATGAGGCGGCCCGCCACCGACGCTTCGATGCGGTTGGCTGTGAGCTCTTCGGCGGTTACGGCGTGGGTACAGTCGATGTACTTGTGGCGCAGCTCCGGGATTGTGGCGGTGGTGGCAAAGCTGTTGGGATAACGGGCTTCGGCGGGCGTCAGGCCCTGGTTTTGGCCGAGCACGGCAATCTGGTTAAGCTTTTCCTGTCGCAGGGCAAACAGCTTCTCTTCAAACTCTGACTCGAACAATCTCGTTTCCTCGTCTTCTCTGGATCCAGACTTCAAGAGTATCGCGGACTGTATCGCGCTCGTACTGTCTCGGGCGATAATGAGGGATGGCCGATGAGAAGAAACCGGGAGATGGACCGCAGGGTGGACTAGGCGACTTGGTAAAGGCCGAGTCCATGATTCAGCTTGCGATCGCGCTTCCGGCGGGATGCCTCATTGGCTGGCTCTTCGGCAGCTTCCTCGATCGTCACTTCCATCAATCCTGGATGGCGATTACCGGCATTCTGGTGGGTGCGGTTGGCGGGTTTATTCAGATTTATACGACGGCTCAGCGATTCCTGAAGCGAGGGAATCAGTGACTGATTTCGCCCTGCTCGAAGGCCTTTCCGACGCGGACTTTAAACGCACGATGCTGGCAGCGCTGAAGCTGCTGGCGGTGTTGTCCGTGGCGGCGATGGCGCTGTTCTGGTGGAAATCCGGTTGGCAAAGTGCGGCTTTGCTGCTTGTTGGAGCGGCAATTTCCGGATCCTCCCTGTGGGAGTGGTTGCGCTTAATGACCGCTGTCATGGACCGCATGGATGCGGGGTCGAAAGCGCGCCCGATGGGCATGGTCCTGGTGGGTTTCTTCCTACGCCTGGGTCTTAGTTTAGTGATGCTTTATGTTAGTCTTAGGTATCTGCACGGCAGTATTCTTGCACTTGCAGTCGGTCTTGGACTGGGCGTCCTTTCGCTCAGCGTTGAGGGTATCCGACTGATGAAAAAGTGGACTGTTTAGCCGCAGCGGATCTTTTCTCTTATGCCTACACAGCTTCTATTTACCAGGTTTCTGAACGCTCACTTCGCCACGCCCGTGACGAACTTGCTGAGTGCGATGCATATCCATCTCCTACACCCGCAGTCACCCATTACCAACGCTTTTGCGATGGAATTGCTTATCTTCGGGGCGCTGCTCATCTACTTCGTCATCGTTCGGGTGACGCTTTCGGTTGAAAAGCCGGCGGCTCCACAGCACCTTGCGGAGATGACGCACGGCTTCGTGCTGGAACAGAGCGAAGCGATCATCGGACATGGTTACGAGAAGTTTGCCGCGTACCTGACGACGCTTGGCCTCTTCATTCTGCTGGGCAACCTGATGGGTCTGGTCCCGGGACTGGAGTCGCCGACGGCAAATGTTGTTGTGCCGCTTGGCTTTGCGCTGGCCACGTTTATTTATTACCACTACCACGGCATCCGTTCCAACGGCGTCAGCTACATCAAGCAGTTCCTCGGACCAGTGTGGTGGCTTTCGCCGCTGCTTCTGCCAATCGAGATCATCTCGCACTGCGCGCGTGTTCTTTCGCTCACGGTCCGTCTCTACGCCAACATGTTCGCAGGCGATCTGCTGACCCTGGCATTCTTCTCGCTGCTTCCCGTGGGTCTGCCGCTCATCTTCCTGGGCCTTCACTTTGGCGTGGCCATCATCCAGACTTACGTCTTCATGCTGCTTGCGATGATTTATCTTTCGCTTGCCGTTGCGCACGACCACTAGAGTTCAGTCACAAGGTTTGCCGGTCGCGGGGCGCCCCCTCTTGACCGGCCGCACGACTCGTCGCCCAGCGTGAGGATGCCAGTACGGTGAGCATCAACCACCCACTGGCGGCGAACATCTTGACGGGGGCAGGAGAATCAAATGCGTAAGCTTCAGTACATCTTTATGACGTTGGCCGCGTTACTGCTCGCGACTCCGGCATTCGCACAGGGCGCCGAAGCGGCGAACGTTTATGCACCTCTCGCTGCGGGTCTCGGCATGGCGCTCGCCGCCGGTCTTTGCGGACTTGGCCAGGGCAGGGCAACTGCCTCGGCCACCGAAGCTCTCGCCCGCAACCCCGGCGCCCGTCCTGGAATCTTCATCTTCCTGATTCTCGGTCTGGCCTTCATCGAATCCCTCGCGCTCTTCACGTTCGTTATCATCTTCCTGTTTGTGAAGTAAGCTCCACTTCTGCCTAGGATTGCGAACGGCCTCCGCTTCGATGCGGAGGCCGTTCTTCTTTGGCGCGGGATCTAAGGAACCTCTGTACAGGTATGCGTGCAGCTGACGGGTGGGAGTGGTGGAGTTTGGTGCGGATGGATTCCATGCCGGGCTGGGTTTGGGGTTGGCTTGAACAGGTCAACCATCGATTTCAGCCGCAGCTCGGCGCGAGCCCGGCCAGGCGTTTGTGGTGGAGGTAGAGGTTGACGAGCGCGAAGCAGGCGCATAGGCGATGGTGGTTTTTTGCCAGTCCACCGTAGCGCACTTTGTCGAAGCCGAAGATGCGCTTGAGGATGCGGAAGGGATGTTCTACCTTTGCCTGAACACGCGACTTAGTCAGGTTCTTTGCTCGTTGTAACTGGTCCACGCGGTTCTTGTATCTGGCGCGCTTGCAGGTCGTGTCCTGAGCTTTGGGAGCAGCCTCTTGAATGGCTTTGGTCTGGCCCTGGTTGCCGCAGTCGCCCCATACCTTGCGCTCGTCGCCGTGCAGCAGATCGGGCAGCACGCGCGAGTCGGCCACGTTCGCCGCCGTCGTCACCACCGTATGCATTCTGCCCGCCTTCGCATCGACGCCGACATGCGCCCTCAATCCGAAGTACCATCGGTCGCCCTTCTTCGTTTGGTGCATCTCCAGATTGCGCTCGCCCGTCGCGTTCTTGGTCGACGAAGGCGCATGGATGATGGTCGCATCGACGATCGTGCCGATCGCAATCCGGATGCCCTGCGCCTTCGGGTGGAGGTTCACCGCATCGAGCATCCTGCCGCACAGATCGTGCTTTTCGAGCAGATGCCGGAAGCGGCAGATGGTCGTCTCATCCGGCGCCGGCGCCGGTGTCGCGCCCAGATCGACGCCCGCGAACCGCTGCAGCACCGGAGATTCATAGAGCTCCTCCTCGACCCCGCGGTCAGATAGGTTGAACCACTGCTGCACAAAATAAGTCCGCAGCATAATCTCCAGACCCACAGGACGACGTCCGTTGCCCGCCTTCGCGTAATGCGGCTTTACCAACGCCAGCAGTTTAGACCACTGAACGACTAACTCCATCTCATCCAGAAAAAGCTCGCGACGGCTCTTCCGACCGTACTTCTGAAACCACACCTGACTGGCAACCGTCCCGCGGCCAGTCACCAGACCAACTAAACTTCATCCAACTCCCATAGAGCAGTGGCCTCGGTGAAAGCGGCTTCCTTCAAGTCGCTGTATCCGAACCGCCCCACCCAGACCTGTGCCATCATCAGCAACCAACAAGGGCCGGTCCAGATACATCACTAAGACTTATCAGGACTAATTGTTGTTTAGAGACAAAGGTAGCCGCCACACCTGTGCGCCCTTCAGGTCACTGAGCCACAACGATTCATGTCCAGCGCGAATGCTATCGCCGCCTTTGCCTTGCCACTGACCAACCACCTCATTGGTCTTTGGATCGATGCGCGTAATGGGATGACCGATCATGGTCGCCCATACCGCGCCGCCTCCGAAGGCAATTTCGCCACCCTCTCCGGGGATAGCTGCAGCGATGAGCGCGGTCCGTTTGCCAGTTGCGGCATCTACCCGCGCAACCGTTCCGTCGCCCTGGTTTAGGACCCAGATCGAGCCTTCGCCTACAGTTAGGAAGCGAGGTTTGGGGCCGACTGGCGTTTCACTTACTACCTTGTTGGTGGCTGAGTCCACACGAATCAGCGACTCGCCAGCGTTTGAAGTGATCCAGACGGAACCATTCGCAAAGGCTGGATTGAACGAACCTGCGGGAATGCGAATGCTTGCTCTCACAGTATTCGTCACCGGATCGATGCGTGCGAGCACACCGTCTTTCGAGGTCACAACCCAGACGCTTCCGTCACCGACCGCAATACCACCCTCATCGTCGGCCGGACTGGCAGCGATGCGGGCCTGAAGCTTACCTGTGTGGGCATCGACACGAACAATATTGTGGTCACCACAACTGGGAATCCAAAGGCTGCCGAAGCCGAACGTCAGCCCGGAACAGGGCTCAGCGATGGTGACAACTGTCCCCGTCTGATTTGTCTTTGCGTCCAGCCGAACCACATGGTTCACGTTTGAACTTGCGACCCAAACGGCATCGTCGGTGACGGCCATCCAATCGGGTCGTCCTTCGACAGCAAAGGTTGCAATCGGATGTAGTTCGGTCATCTGGTGCTGAAACATCGGCGCCGGCATGGTTTTTTGTTCGTGGTCTTGCGACATAGCGGTCTGAGATGCAACCAGAACAAACGCGAGGACAAGTGAAGATGACACGGGTTGGCTTTTCAGATGAACGTTCATATCGGTTAACCTATCCTGTCACTCCTGCTAAACGTTAGGACTCTATCAGGGCTGCCCCGCGCACGAAGCTGAGAGTTGCTGAGCAGTCTCTCGGGGCAGTTTTGATAGGGTCGTTTGAAGGAAGCCG
>JAYVDT010000063.1:0-2032 GCA_043749265.1 Rhodanobacteraceae bacterium
TAGCTGGCATCGCTGGTGCATATATGTACCGGCGCTGGTGTCATTGCGGTTGCCACCTGGTGCGGAATCACGCCAGCGCTGGGACCGTGGTGCATCGGCTCTTCTTGATGCTTGAACGAGGCTTCGTCCCCATCGGACGTTGGCATAAGACAAGGCGCTCGCCAGTCCTGCGTCTTGGCCGCATTGACCCGAACCACCCCCTTTTTAGTAGCTACCTCGAAAGCATCGACAAGGAAGGCGGTCTGGTGGCCAGGACCTCCGACCGCAAATCGGCGAATCATCTCGCAGCTCTCAAGCCGCTTCAACGCCGCTTCCACTGCTCGACGCGGTTCCCCAAACTCCTCAGCAAGCAACCTGACGGATCCAAGCCATACTCCTGGAGGATTGGTCCCGTTCGTGAAGGGGTTAGCTTTGGCGCTCAAGTAGTCATGGACCCCAGCCTCGTAGAAGCCACAGTTTCCTTGGATGAACCTGCTGTAAATCGACCGATCCCGTTTGTAAAATCCCTTGGTCATCATCACCATACCTTCTGTTGCCGCGGGTTGAAGGGAGTGCTTTGCCACGGCTGGCGGCACTCGACCGTGCTAGTTGGGGCCACATGAGTCCTGGCATGGCGAGTCACGGGATCGATCTTGACAAGGAACGGATCGAAATAGGCTCCCCGAGATTTCATGCAGCTGACCTTGACCACGCCCTCCTTTCGTAGTTCCGGGCTTTGGAACACCCCGATGAGGAGGTCTGCGTCTTGCGCAGCTGAGGTGAAGTATTCAACCGCGCCAAAGTTCCCAGAAAAGCTCCCGTACTCGTGCCCCTCCCTCTCCCCAGCTTTCTCAACCGAAGTCTTGTTCGCCTGCATCGGGGAGATCACCAACAGACCCCTCCCATCGCGCCAATCCAGTGCCAGGGTTTGTGCTGCCCGGAAGATCTTCTTCTTCTCCTCGAGGGCGTCGCTTGTCCTTCCCGTAACGTCAAGGTGACCGATGTAGTCCACCGCAAGGCAATCCCAACGGCGTTCGTCATCCGTGCGCACCAGATACTCCGTAATCTCGTCCCACGTGCTTGCGTTGTAAACGTCGATGCAGCCTGGGATTGTGCTCCCGCTCCGCAGATCGTCCAGAACAAACTTGATAGCCTGCTGCTGCTCTTGCGTGACACTGTCCGGTTCAAGCATCCATGTGCTGAGTGAAGGCAGATTTATCTGAGGGAACAGGCTGGCATGGATCCAGGTGAGCCGAGCCCAGGCATCTTTGACCGAGCACTCGCGAGGAACCAGGCATACGCGCTTGCCTGCCCTTGCCATAGTCCACAAGATGGGCAGGAGTAGCGCACTCTTACCGTGATTGGACCCTCCAACAATGCCGACGAAACGGATGCTCTCGCCGGGACCCATTGCAACTGCAGAGTCAATCGGCTTGAACCCCGTGTACGCGCGACCCTTGAAGGGGTTCTCGAGGCGATCGAACAGCGTACGCTCAATGTCGCTTGCATGTTCGGTCCACTCACCGTGGGGGCGCTACGCCCCGCCTGCACCCCGGAGATAAGGCCGCTGGCGACCTTTTCCATGATGTACGTGACGGCGTCTTGTGCACCGTGCATCGGCGGCTTCTTGGGGTTGATTGGGACGGGCCCGTTGGTGATCGAAAGCGCCTCGCTGAGCACCTCGCTCATCTGTACTCGCACCCAATCCTTCTTCCTGGCTTCCAGCAGTGTCGGCATATCCATGGGCTGGGCCCGCTCGAGCGTCGGGGCGAACCGGTCGTACTCGACCAACACCATTTCCATATTCTGCGGTGCGTTCTTGGCCGCGACCAACTGATCGACGACGAAGCGACTGGGGGCGTAGTTCTGCTGCTGGTAATGCTTCCAGATCACGTCGAGGACACGGGCCTGGGCCTCGGTCACGACACGATTCATGCCGGTCACGTTGTCGCCCGGCCAAGACATGACTCCGGTGGAGCGGTCCTTCTCCTTGACCGACTCGTCGGCGCGGATTAGAGAGTGCAGAATCCGGTAAAAGTGCACGGGGTTCAAT
>JAYVDT010000064.1:0-2030 GCA_043749265.1 Rhodanobacteraceae bacterium
GGCTTGCAGATGGAGAGCGTCAACAAAGCCGCCCGACCACCCGCCGGAGCCAGGGCGCAGGGAGCGCCGCCACGGTCAGAAGTCAGCTTGTAGAGGTAAGTCCGAGGCATAGCGCAAGACGTTAGACGCGCAAAACCGAAAGAAGCGGAAAAGGCAACGCAACAGTCGGTCAAGCGAATCGTAGGCTAGTAACCGGGTGCGCCTGGCAGGAGAAATGTCGATGGGAATCTTTACTCAAGATGAGAAGAATGGCCCGCTCGCGGGCATGCGCATTGCCATTCTGGCGACGGAAGGCTTTGAAGAAGTGGAACTGACGGAGCCAAAGAAGGCGCTCGAAGATGCAGGCGCAACGGTTGATGTCATCTCACCCGAGAGCCATATGAAACAGGGCAAAATCAAGGGCTGGGATGCGACCAACTGGGGCAAGTCGGTCGACGTGGATGTGAAGCTTTCTCAGGCCAATGCCAACGACTACCACGCGCTCCATCTGCCTGGCGGCGTCATGAATCCGGATCTTCTGCGTCAGGATCCAGAGGCTGTCGCATTTGTCAAAAGCTTTTTTACGGCGGGCAAGCCGGTATCGGCGATCTGCCATGCCTCGTGGACGCTGATTGAGGCCGACGTGGTTCGAGGCAAGACGATGACCTCGTGGCCCTCTCTGCGGACCGATTTGATCAATGCCGGCGCGAAGTGGGTGGATCGCCAAGTAGTTGTCGACGGGAACCTAGTCACCAGTCGCAAGCCGGACGACATCCCCGCCTTCAACAAGCAGATTATCGAGACATTCTCCGGCAAATCTGTTGGCGTCACAACCACCGCCTGAGTGCGCCTCCGCTAGTCAGAGCAAATGGGTAAACAAAGGGGAGGCCACTGGCTTCCCCTTTTCGTTCAGGCTAAGCGTCGCGGCGGGAACCTGGTGATCGTGAGTGAAGAGTACGAGCCACTTCTCCGCGATCGCACGTGCCAGAAAACGCTTTCGCTCCGTGATGCAGGTGAGCGGATCGAGATCATAGCCCATAACCCATGTGGCATCCAGGTGATGGCTGGTCGGGATAAGGTCGCTCACATAACAGGCATGCTGCCCGCCAGAACGGATGTGGACGGCAAGCAGGTTTGCGGTGTGTCCGGGAAAGAGTTCAACCGAGATACCGGGGACGATCTCCCGCTCAACGCCGGGCGGCAGACCTTCAATCAGGTTCATCCTTCCGCCCTCGATGAGCGCATCGTAGTTGGGGGAAAGGTAACTGACGCGGTCACGCTCTAGCTGCAAATGGCCGTGCTCCACTTCACCGCGATGCGCATGGTAGAGAGCATGCGGGAACGTCGGCGCGACCGAACCGTCTGGGTGGAGCGTCGTATTCCAGCCGCAGTGGTCGAAGTGAAGATGGGTATTGATGACGTGCGTCACCTCCCCAGGCCGAATGCCGGCGGCAGCGAACGAGTCGGGCAGCAGCTCTTGATTCTGGTGGATCTGCCGCATCTTGTCGGACTGCTTGTTCCCTATGCCTGTCTCAATGACAACTACGGCCGAGCCCGTCCGGACGATGACTGAGTTAAGCCCCAGCAAGATGCGGTTGGCATCATCCGCAGCGACACGTTTTTGCCACAACGTCTTAGGGACAACGCCGAACATGGCGCCTCCATCGAGCAGGTAAGTGCCATCGGTGCAGAAAGTGAGCTCGAAGTCGCCAAATGGTATGCGTCCCCGGATGAGGTCCTTGTCAGCGGGGCGAGAACTGGGATGCATAGCCATGCGATGTCCGAAACAGCGTCTGCGGTTGGTCGGGTGGCCCATTGAGGCCAAAGCCGCGGACGATGCTTCAGGCTTTTGGAGCTGGCACCATGCCGCTATTCAACAAGTCTACCGCCGCTGCTGCAGCCAAAGCGGTTGAAACCTGCCCGCCGATCTCGCGCAGATCCGAAATGGACGCAAGATCAGCTGCACTGGCCACGGAGGATTGTGGCGAAGCAGAGGCCATGGAGGTGGCGGCTACCACCGCTGCATCCGGTGAGAGCATCGCGCCGCTGGT
>JAYVDT010000065.1:0-7014 GCA_043749265.1 Rhodanobacteraceae bacterium
AACTCCACCGCCCGCAGTCTCCACCAGCACCTGGATGCGACCCTCTGCCTTCTCCAACTCTGCCTTGCACGAGTTCGACAGCAACACACCCTGCTCAAACAGCCGAACCGAATCGTCCAGAGATAATTCCCCACGCTCCAGGCGCTCCACCACTGTTTCCAGCGAACTCAGCTTCTCTTCAAAACTAGCCATACTTCCCTACCCTCTCGCGAACCCTAAAACCTGCGCCGCCGCCTTGTACTTCCCAAAAGGCGCGCTCACCTGCACACCCTGAACCTGCCCTCGCACATCCGCCAGCATCTCCTGCGCAATGGCGATACCCTCTGCCCGCGCATGCTCCGGCGACTCGGCCGCGCCCATCCTCGCAAGAATCTGTTCCGGCATCCGCACCTTCAATTGATCGCGCATAAACTCTGCATTCTTCACGCTCGTCAGCGGCCAGATCCCCGCTATCATCGGTATGCGGAAGCTCTCAATGCGCTTCAGAAAATCCTCCAGCAATCGCAAATCAAATACTGGCTGCGTAATCCCAAACTCACCGCCCGCTTCAACCTTCGCGGCAAACCGTCGAACCTCGTTGTCGATGTCCGTTACTCCCGGGTTCGCCGCCACCGAAATCGTAAAGCCCGTCGATCCACCGATCGAGCCTCCCCCAATATCCAGGCCGCAGTTAAGATCCCGAACAATGCGCGTCAACCCAATCGCATCCACATCAAAGACCGCCGTAGCATCGGGATAGTTTCCCATCTTTGGCGGATCGCCCGTCAGGCACAAAATATTCTTCAAGCCGATCGACGCAGCACCTAGCAAGTCGCTCTGAATGCTCAGCAGGTTGCGATCGCGGCACGTGTAGTGCAGCACCGTCTCGATCCCAACCTGCTGCTGAATCTGCACACACAAACTCAACGCGCTCATCCGAGCACTCGCACGCGGCGAGTCCGGCACATTGATCGCATCCACGCCCAGCCTGTGCAGCTCCGCCGCGCCTTCAAGCTCCTTCGTGCAGTCGAAGCCCTTCGGCGGCACGATCTCAACCAGCGTGCAGAACTCACCGGATGCAATCATCGCACCAACCTTCGACCGATCACGCAACGGAGGAGCCGAAACTTTGCTCACACTCGGCGTACTAGTTCCGGACTCGACAACTTCAATCCCACTGACCTGAGCCCCCAGCGCCCGTAACGCACCACGCATGGCCCGCGTATGCTTCGGCGTCGTACCGCAGCAGCCGCCCACAAACGTCGCGCCGGCCTTCACAAACTTCCGCGCAAAGCTCGCCATGTACTCCGGTGAAGTCAAATAAATGCTTCGCCCATCCACGACCCTCGGCGTCCCCGCATTCGGCATCGCAGCCAAAGGAAGCGTCGTCACCGTTCGCATCCGCTCAATCACCCGCAGCACAATATCCGGCCCCTCGCTGCAATTGCATCCAACCGCGTCCGCGCCCCACTCTGTCATCAGCCGCGCGGCGTCCTCCGCGGTCGTTCCATCGAGGCAGTTCCCGTTCTCGTCCACGGTGATCATCACGATGACGGGAAGCCCCCCACCCAGCCTCTTTGTTGCCTTGATCGCCTGCTCTGCCTCCACCATTGACATCAGCGTCTCAATAATCAGCAGATCCGCACCCACCCCCGGCCCACCCTCCACCAGCGCCTTCACCTGTTCGGCGAACGCCGCATAAGCCTCTTCCGTCGAAACCTTCCCTTCGGCCCCAACCTTCACTCCCAGCGGCCCTATCGCGCCAGCTACATAGGCCTCTCCCGCCTGCTTCTCGCGATGGCTATCCACGCACTCCCGTGCCAGCCGAACGCCCGCCAGGTTCAGTTCCCTGACCCGCGTCTCGAACCCATACCGTTCCAGACGAACTGCGTTCGCGCCAAAGGTATTTGTTTCAATAATCTCCGCGCCTGCCTGCAGATACTCCGTGTGGACGGCGCGTACCAATTCAGCCTGCGAAGCGTTCAGTTCGTCATAGCAGCGATTGATGAAAATCCCACGGCCATACAGCATCGAGCCCATGGCTCCGTCGCATAAGACTGGCCCAACCGCCCCGCCGCTCGTGGTAAACATCCGCAGGACTGCTCCCCGGGTCTCCCGTGCCTGTTCTATCTCCAGCCCCGCATCTGCCATCCCCCCATCCTAAGCCACCCGCCAGCGCACACCAAACCCGCTTCCTAATGCTTTTCCTATCCGTCTGTACGGGAAGCCCTTTGGTATACTCGCGGAAGTCCGAAGACAGCACATTCGTGCCGCCGCACACAAGTTTGGAGCCCCCTAAGTTGAATATCCGTAGTCTCTCAGCACGCCTAGCGCAGCGCTTGTTGCCCTCTCCAGCAAACCTCGCGTCCGATAGCTCATCTCGTCGCTTCCTTCTGGCGTTTTTCGCGGCTGCGATCCTGCTCGGCCTGACTGCCTGCGCGCAGGTCATCTATCATATCCCCCAGTATAATTTCGCCGGACGGCCCACGCCTCCCAGCCAGTTGCAGCAGCGCGTCATGGTCTCGGTTACCGCCAACGGTTCCTCGGGCAGCCTGCAGATCCTTGATGGCCTTCGCGACATCCGCAACAACGTGCCGAACACCATACCCGGCTTCGGCATCAACGGTTATAGTGGCGGCTATCCGAGCCTCATTCTGAACTTCCCGGAAGCCTCCCGCGGCTACGTCTATTCCAACATCGCTCCGTACGGCGTAAGCATAATCAACTACGGCACGGAGTCCACATCCGGCTCGGCCGGCAGCTTTAGTGGCCCTTCCAACTCACTCGCCATTGCGCCAGCCTTCCTTCGTATCTTTGCCGCGGAAGAGCAGTCCAGCCGCTTGCTCATCCTCGACAACCAGACCGGCCAGGAATTCGCGCTTAACCTTCCCAACGTCTACAAGGTTGCCGTCAATCGTGGAGACACCGTCGCCCTGGCGATGGTCCGGAACTCCAACTCCCTCTATCGCGTCATCAAAGTCAATGCCGGCACAACGGCGAACCCTCCCGGCGCCATTGACTGCCAGCCCACGCTCCTTCCTGTTTACTGCGTCGTCCCCGTCCCCGGCAACTTTGACCGGCCCATCGACGCAATCTTCTCGCTCGATGGTTCCTCGGCCTACATTTTGAACTGTGGCCAGGAGTGCGGTGGCGGAAGCAATGGCGGAGCCGGCGTTAGCTTTATCCCGCAAGGCTCACTCCAGATCAACCTCATTCCCACTTCGCCCGTCTACCCGGCAGTCGTCACCAACACCGTTGCGACCCCCGGCGGCGCGACCGCTGCCATTCCAGACGGAACCAATCTCTACATCGCCGGCCAACAACTCCAGCCTGACGGCCTCTTTGCCGGGCGCCTGACCTCGCTTAATCTGACCACCCTGGTTCCCAGCGCTCCCATCTCGATCTCCGATGGCAACCACAGCAAGATGCTATTCGCCGACGACAATACCCTCTGGATCGGCTCGCAGTTCTGCGCCACCGGCGAGCGTGCCAAACAGGGCCAGAACTACAACTGCCTTACCCGCTTTGACCTCGGCGCCCAAACGGCCTCTATCGTTCCAGCAAACGTCATTCCCGGTTCCTCCGCTTCCGGAGCCACGGTTCCCTACCCCAACGGCGACAACAACCTGTATTACTACGGCTCGCTCACGGGACTCTGCTGGGTGCAAAACTACCACAAGGTCTACACCGCCTACGGTGGTCAGGTTCACGCCTTCAACACCGCCACCAGCGCAGAGATAAACAACCAGTTCATCACCGTGCAAGGTACGGCATTGGACGTGGCCTACATCGACGCCCTCACCAACTCGGCCAACTAACTCGGCAGCCCCCTCTACGAATGACCGATTCAGCGCCCGCCGCCACAGTCGACATCCTCGCCATCGCCGCGCACCGCGATGACGTGGAACAGACCTGTGGCGGCACTCTCATGGTTCAACGGGCTCTGGGCTGGAGCACAGGCATCCTGGACCTTACACGCGGCGAATCAGGAACTCGTGGGACAGCAGCAGAGCGCGAAGGTGAGGCCAACGCCGCCGCCGCAATCCTCAAAGTCTCACACCGCGAAGCGCTTGACCTCCCCGACGGCAATGTTCAAAATACGCTCGAAAATCGGCTGAAGCTGGCCGCTGTGCTGCGCCGCCTTCGTCCACGAGTCGTAATCCTTCCCTACTGGCAAGGCCGCCACCCGGACCATTACACCTCCGCCACCCTTGGCTACGAAGCCTGCTTTATTGCAGGACTGTCAAGGATCGACGCACCCGGACTTCCTCACCGCCCGTTCAAGATCCTCTACGCCTCTTTATACGCAGACGTCCGTCCGACCTTCGTCGTCGACATCACTCCGCACATCGAGACACGCATGCAGTCTCTACTGGCCTATCGCTCCCAATATGGGAACCAGTCTCAGGGCGCTGGTCTCTTCGTTCCCGAAGAAGAGATCCGTGAGCGCACCTTCGCATCGGCCCGCCACTACGGAATGCTGGCTGGTGTGCGTTATGGTGAGCCCTTCATCCAGAAGGAAATCTCCCTGGCAGCCGACCTGATGCATCTCCCCGTAGCGTCCCTATAACTTTCGAGTCTCTTCACTCATCCATGGATAAGTGCATCAACTCAACACCAAAGTGATCGGTGGTGAGAAGTTCTTTCGCGCTCAACCACACTCATCGAGATATTCTGCATCCAAACGGGGCGGGAGACCTTTCGATTTTGAAGAAATTCATTTCTGAATGAGCCAATCCATTTGTCGTGGCTCGTCGTTCTAACAAGCAGTAAAACGATTTTTTGTCGAAACGCTACATAACCTGAGAGGTATCGATCGTGGATATATTGGACAAGCTGTACCAGAAGGGCGTCTCAAGACGCAATTTCCTCGTAGGAGCAGGCGCGACCGGTGCAGTTGCCGCGCTCGCGGGCTGCAACAACAACTCCAACACAGGTTCCGGCACAGTCGCCCCGCCCGCCGGCCTCACCGACGCTGATATCCTCACCTATGCTTTGAACCTTGAGTATCTTGAGGCTGAATTCTACCTCTATGCAGCGACGGGCTCTGGCCTGACCGCAGCGGACGCTGGCTCGAGCGCCGGTACAACTATCGTTCCTGCGACCACCAAGCTCACCGGTCTGACGACCCTTCAGCAAAACATACTCAACGAAATCGCCTACGACGAGCAGACCCACGTCCAGTTCCTCCGCAAGGCCCTCACAGCTGCAGGCGTAACGCCCGTGTCCCGTCCCGCCCTCGACCTGACATTCTTCGGCCCCCTGGCTGTTGCTGCAGGCATCACGACGGCTGCAACGGGCGCTGGATCGTTCAACCCATTCACCACCTTCGACAACTTCCTCATCGGCGCCTTCATCTTTGAAGACGTAGGTGTAACTGCTTACAACGGTGCTGCTCCCCTCTTCTCCCCAGCCGGTGTCACCTCCGGATACCTCGGTGCCGCAGCCGGCATCCTGGCAGTCGAGGCCTATCACGCCGCATACGTCCGCACCATTATCTCCGCGCTCGCCATCCTCGGATCAACGACGACTGGCAAAACCACCACTACTTCGTATGCGCCTTTTGCGGCTGTAAACCAGGTCTCCGCCCTCCGCGCAACTCTCGGCGGCGGCAAGGAAACTCCGCTTACCCTCCCCAACGCAGGCGTTTTGATTCCGAACCCGGCCGTGACAACGCCCGTATATGGAACCTCGATCGTCGCCGCAGACGCAAACGCTCTCGCGTACGCGAGAACATCTGACCAGGTCCATCACATTGTTTACGGTAGCGCTACCGTGGGTGTCGCAAAAGGCGGCTTCTTCCCCAACGGCACCAACTTCAAGTTCGCACAGACAACGAGCTAAGGACGGACATCAAAATGGCAAATCAGGAAACAAAGATTTTAGACAACGTTATCTCGAGCCGACGTGCCTTGCTGGTCGGCGGCGGAGCCCTTGCTGCAATGGCGCTGACGATGCCGAAAACCGCATCAGCCGCCGCGACAGTTACCACTTACACCGATAACGACATCCTTAACTTCGCCCTCAACCTCGAATACCTCGAGGCCAACTTCTACTATCTCGCTGCATTCGGAACAACCATCGACAAGTCCAACCCAGCCTCCATTGCCGCCGGCGGCCCTGCTGCTGGAATCGGCATTGGCGCTGGAACCGCCATCACCGGAACGCCCGCAACCTTTGGTATCGGAGGCGCGGTACCATTCCTATTACCTGTCGTAGCAGCCTATGCTTACGAGACCGCGATCGAGGAAGGTAAGCACGTTATCCTCCTTCGCAACGCTCTCGGTGCCGCCGCCGCTGCTCAACCCGCCCTCGATATCAGCCCGGCCGCCTTTACTGTGGCTGCCAACGCGGCTGGTATTGCCGGCGCCTTTAACCCCTACGCGGCTGATGCATTCTTCCTCTTGGGTGCCTACATCTTTGAGGACGTCGGCGTCTCCGCGTACCACGGCGCTGCATCGCTGATCAAGTCCGCCTCGATTCTCAGCACAGCTGCAAGTATCCTCGCCGTTGAGGCGTACCACGCCGGCCTAGTCCGTACGACCATCAATGCACTTGATCCTACGGACAAGCAGGGTTACCTCACCATCACGCAGAAAATCTCAACCTTACGCGCGAGCCTTTCGCTGGCTGCCCTAGGAACTGCTCCCAACCCGGACGACTTCGGCCTTGTCAACAAGACCGTCATGCTCAATACGTCAGCGTCTGTGCCCTCCACACAGATCGTAGATGCGGACGCAAACGTACTTGCTTTCTCACGCAATACCAACCAGGTCCTCAACATCGTCACAGGTGGCGGAGTTGGAGCAGCAGGTACCCCGGCAAAGGGTCTGTTTTTCCCCGCCGGACTCACCGGTACATTTGTATAACCTGTCAGTCTGTCTTACTGAAATTCAACGCCCCGAACATTTCTATGTTCGGGGCGTTGTTTATGTCTCCGATAAGACCATCTCAGCCACTCTCTCACGCACAAACTCCACCAAATCCGAAGGGCAATAATTCCCCGGCCCACCCATAAACTGCCGCGCCCGTTCA
>JAYVDT010000066.1:0-2028 GCA_043749265.1 Rhodanobacteraceae bacterium
ACTCGAGATTGTGCTGCACGACTCTTTTCAGCCTATACGTGTTCATCTCTTCTACCAGACCTACGGTGAAGGAGTTCTGGCCCGCTGGTCGCGCATCGAGAACACAGGCAAGTACCCTTTCCACATCGAACAGGCAGCCTCCGCCACGTGGAACCTTCCAGCAGGGGAGGACTACTCTCTGAGCTGGTTGACCGGCCAGTGGGGCGGCGAGTGGCAACTCCATACCGCGCCGCTCGCGACGGGTTCGCAGGTCCTGGAGAGCCGTCGTGGCAGCACCGGACACCAGGCCAATCCGTGGTTTGCCATCGGTCGGCAAGGAGAGACCACAGAAGAAAGCGGCCCGGTCTGGTTTGGCGAACTCGGTTGGAGCGGCAGTTGGCGGATGAATATCGAGAGCACTTCCCTTCACCAGGTTCGGGTGACCGCCGGTTACAACCCCTTCGACTTTGCATACCAACTTAAGCCCGGCGAAAGCCTGGAAACACCAAAGTTCTATGCGGGCTACACGGCGCACGGACAAGGCGAGGCCTCACGTGCTTTGCATAGCTTCCAACTCGCGGAAATCCTACCAACCCATCCAAACCCCCAACCGCGCCCGGTCATCTACAACTCCTGGGAAGCAACCGAGTTCGCTGTCAACGAGGCTGGCCAGATGGCGTTGGCTGATAAAGCCGCGAGGCTTGGGGTTGAGCGTTTCGTGGTTGACGATGGATGGTTCGGGCAGCGCAACAGTGACCATGCCGGACTTGGGGATTGGTATGTGAACAAGACCAAGTTTCCGAATGGCCTCAAGCCGTTGATAGACCATGTCCACACCCTGGGAATGGACTTCGGGCTGTGGGTTGAACCCGAGATGATCAACCCCGACAGTGACCTGTACCGCGCACACCCAGACTGGGCCATGCACTTCCCCGACCGGCAGCGCTCAGAAAGTCGCAACCAGCTTGTGCTGAACCTGGCTCGTCCCGAGGTGAAGGACTACATCTTCACCTTCCTCGACAAACTTGTCACCGATAACGACATTGCATTTCTGAAATGGGATTACAACCGAAACTGGAGCGAGCCAGGCTGGGCCGAGGCTGCAGGCAGCACGCCTGAGCATCCGGACGTCACAGCGCAGAAAGAGATTTATGTGCGATACATCGACAATTTGTATGACGTGCTGGCGAAACTGCGGTCGAAGCATCCGAAGCTTGAGATCGAGTCCTGTTCCGGCGGTGGCGGGCGGGTCGATCTTGGCATCCTTCGCTACACCGATGAGGTGTGGCCATCCGACAACACGGATGCGCTCGACCGGCTAACCATCCAGGACGGCTTCACCCACGCCTATACACCGGAGACCATGGCCGCCTGGGTCACCGACGTACCGAACTTTCTCGATAATCGCTCGATTCCGCTCCAGTTCCGATTCCTCTCTGCCATGCAAGGCGCCTTGGGGATAGGAAGCAACCTGACGAAATGGACGCCGGACGAGATGAATACGGCGACGCGGCTTACTGCGTTCTATAAAACCGTCCGAACGACAGTTCAGCACGGCAAGCTCTACCGCCTCGAACGCCCGGAGGGGCATGAGAGTTCGCAGGTACAGTACGTCGCGCAGGATGGCTCGCAGGCTGTGCTGTTCGCCTACCTGCACTCGCAGCGCTATGGGCTTGTCCAGACGCTGATCCGCCTGCGTGGATTGAATCCGGCATCGAACTACCGCATTGCCCCACTGGACGCGAACAAGTACACGGGCGAACAGGTCGTATCCGGAGCGTTGTTGATGGGCCGTGGCGTGGAGTTGCGATTACGCGGTGACTACGACAGCGAGGCGTTGCTACTGCAGCAAGTTACGCCCTAGTCAACAGACGCAAAGACTGCGTACTCAAAAGGTATTCCGCAACCATGTCATTCGGGACAAACACGAGAGGATACCCACGATGGAAATCAAAAATATTGGCTCACAGCCTTCTGGAAAGGGACCGGCAGATTGGTTCACAGGCACGGTTCGTATCGATCCGCTGTTCCAGGCGCCCGATCCCGCAC
>JAYVDT010000067.1:0-2025 GCA_043749265.1 Rhodanobacteraceae bacterium
GCTGCAACCGGTGGCACCGAGGGTGACCGCGGCGATGGTCGCAAGCGCGGCTGCTGTTCTGAATATTGTGATCAAGTTCGTCTCCATACCGCCTGCGAGTTTCGGGCGCGATGCGCTAGGTCAACTGTGCCGTGGAGCCGCGATGGGAGTGTGAACGAACGGTTAACGGGGCGTGAATATTGTGGTGCCAAGTCATGTCGAGCAGGGTATGTCGTCAGGCGCAGCCTGGAGGGGAGAATTTGACCTGCGGGGGCTTGCGGCCTAGGCTTAAAAAGTGCTGATTACTCCATTTGACCTACAGAACGAGCCGCTTGTATTTCGGGAAGAGATTGCCCCTGGGACGATTGAATACGCGCCGGACACGCGGCAAGTGGGACCGCTACCGATAAAGGGCAAGGCGGACCTGATTGTCGAGCATCGTGGACCAGCGGAAGAAGTTGAGGATATCCGCGTGCGAGCCGAGTACAAGGGAGATTTTGAGGTCCTGTGCGCGCGCTGCGTGGAGCCGGTTTCGGTGCCATTGAAAGGGGAGTTTGACCTGTTGTTTCGTCCGGAGAACGCGGATGCGAATGCGGGCGAGCGAGCAATTACCGAGGACGAGACTGAAATAGGGTATTATGACAAGAACGGTCTGCTGTTGGAGGACGTGGTGCGTGAGCAAGTGTTGCTTACCCTACCCGGCCGAACGCTCTGCAAAGAAGATTGCAGGGGTCTTTGCGCTCACTGCGGACAGAATCTGAATGATGGGAACTGCAATTGTGTAAACACCGTGGTTGATCCTAGGTGGAATGCGCTTGCAGGACTTGCCGGCAGTTTGAAGCAGTAGAAGCGATCGGTTGAGCTTTACAAGTTTGTTGAGACCAAGTTCTGCCTGAGGATCGGTTGTATGTCGGATCCGGGCTATTTTGAAGGGGAATCGCAATGCCTAATCCGAAACGGCGCCACTCGAAACAGCGCACTGCCAAGCGTCGCAGCCATGATTTTCTTACACCCGTAAACTCGGGTGCTTGCCCGAACTGTGGAGAGCGCAAGCTTTCTCACCGTGCCTGCCCCAAGTGTGGTGAGTACAAGGGACGCGCCGTAATCGCGATTCAGAAAGCCAGCTAACAACGAGCTGAGGACAAAGTTCCGGAGTAATTTCCGGGACTTGTACCGCAGCCAGGGAACAAGGAAGCTGAGCGCGACCAAAGCTGATGCCAGTTGAGATCGTCGTAGATGCAATGGGATCTGATAAAGCCCCCGAATCGGAGATTCGCGGGGCCATTCTTGCGTCCCGCAGTTTAGAAGATGTTCATGTCACACTGGTCGGCCCAGAAGAGATTCTGCGGCCTGCGCTTAAAGCGGCGTTGTCTAGCGCGAGTGCCGGGCGTGCGCGCTTTTTGACGGGCGCGGCGAATCCTATTGCTATCGTGAACGCTTCCGAGTGGATCACGATGGACGATAAGGCTGCGCAGGCGGTTCGATCCAAACGCGACTCCAGCATGCGTGTGGGATTGAAGCGGGTGCGTGAGGGGTCGGCGCAGGGCTTCTTTACTGCGGGCAATACAGGCGCGGCAATGGCGACCGCCAAGATGGTGCTTGGTGGGTTGAGCGGTGTGGACAGGCCGGCGCTGGCTACGATTGTTCCTTCCCTGCTGCGGCCAACGTTGTTGCTGGATGTTGGGGCGAATGTGGACTCTGACCCGGAAAATTTGATTCAGTTTGCGGTGATGGGCTCAATGTACGCGAGGAACGTGCTGAAGGTGCGCGACCCGCGGGTTGGGCTGCTGTCGATTGGCGAGGAAGATTCGAAGGGCAATGCGCTGACGCGGGATACACTGCCGATGCTGCGGGCGCTGAAGGGCATTCACTTTATTGGAAACGTGGAAGGTCGCGACCTTTTCAACGGGACTGCGGATGTTGTTGTGTGCGATGGATTTGTGGGGAACGTCGCGTTAAAGACGATGGAAGGCGTGGCGAGACTGGTGAGCGTGTCGCTGCGGGAGTCGCTGAAGTCCACGGTGACGTCGCAAGTGGGGGCTCTGT
>JAYVDT010000068.1:0-7003 GCA_043749265.1 Rhodanobacteraceae bacterium
CACGTTGAAGGCCATTGCAACCCTGGAGACTGCGCCATACAGCGAAGGCTACCGGGCGGTTGGATACCCTGGACTGACGTACACCAACTTCTACACGCCCTCGACCTATAAGGCTGTTGTCGTGGATGTGACGACGGCGCCAAACCTACGTGTCGCTTACCTGCCGGGAACGGGCGACGACGTTCCAGCGTTTCTCCCGAACCTGGGCGTGACTCCCAGCCTTCTCAGCATCGCCGACCTTTTACCGGCCAAGCTCGCCGGCTTTGACGTCCTGGTTCTGGGCGTTCGAGCGTACGCGGCACATCCGGAACTCGCTGGAGCCGGTTCAAAGCCATTGCTTGACTTTGCGGCGCACGGTGGCGTCGTCATTCTGCAGTACATGACGGCGCGCTATGGCGACGCGGAGGCTCCTTACGCCATATCGGTTCCTGGCGACCCCGCTCACAATGTCGTTGTAGAAGCGCAACCGGTGCAGATTCTTGTGCCGAACAGTCCCCTGCTTACCTGGCCTAACAAGATTACGTCTGCTGACTTTAATAACTGGGCGGAAGAGCGTGGTCACGGATTCGCTGCAAGCTGGGGCCCTCAGTATCAGGCGTTGCTGGAGACGCATGACCCTGAACAGGATCCGCAGAAGGGCGGTCTGCTGCTCGCGCCGGTGGCCAAAGGAGCGTACATTTATTGCGCACTGGCACTGTATCGTCAATTGCCCGAGGGCGTTCCTGGCGCCTACCGTCTCCTTGCAAACCTTTTGAGCTACGCCAGAAATCCCCACCGCTAGAAACCAGAGGAAATCTCATGACCGGATCACGCGAAGCGCAACTTCTCTCCACCGTAGACATTCTTCTTGACGGCCGTCGCACGCTTGTCCCAATGGACGCGCTCCCGGCCGACCTGGCGCCAATCACCCTGGACGAGTGCTACTTCCTGCAGGACAAACTCGCTGATTCCTACGGCGCGATTGGAGGTTATAAGATTGGCGCACCTACGGCTGATGCAACGCCGCTCTTCTGCCCTATGCCCGCTGCATGGATCGCGCCGAGCGGAACTTTGCTCTCGACCTCCGATCACCGCTTCCGTGGCCTGGAAGCGGAGATCGCCTTCCTGTTGGGCAGCGATCTGCCGCCGAGCGACGAGCCCTATACCCGGGATGAGGTATACGCCGCTGTAGCATCCTGCCACCCTGTCATCGAGATTCTGGAGTCGGGCCTGACCGATCCCACGCTACCTGAACTGCGCCTCCAGCAGATCGGCGACCTGCAGATGCATGGCGGTCTGATCTATGGCCCCGCCATCCCTGACTGGCGGTCAATTGACTTCTCGAAAGAGCACGTAACCCTCGCCGTCGACGGCGGTATCCGCGTCGATCGCACCGGCTCCAACACCTCCGGCGACCTGCTCCGGCTGCTGCCGTTTCTGGCCAACGAAGGCGACACGCGCACGGGTGGACTGCGCCGCGGCCAGTGGGTTACGACCGGATCGTGGACCGGATATACGCTCGCCACTGCCAACTCCGTGGTGGATGTTCACTTCAGCACTGGCGGCCACGTCTCGGTACGTTTCGAGTAGCCGGAATCCTCTAAAAGCTTCTATTTACGCATTGGTCAACACCAAACAACGCTGTGAAGAAAGGCATCCCGCACCCGGTCCTCCGAATCCAAAATAATTGGAGGAATCTCCCATGGCGCGCCCTTATTGGTCCGGTCAGATCACCATCTCGCTCGTCTCCTTTGGCGTGAAGCTTTTCGTCGCGACCGAGGCCAAGAGCGAGGTCCACTTCAACCAGATCTCCCGCAAGACCGGCGAGCGCGTGAAGTATCAAAAAGTCACGGCGAGCGCGCAGGAAGCGCATAATGAAGCTCCAGACGAGGACACGCCCGCTGCAGCCGTGATCGACAGGGACGAAATCGTCAAAGGCTACGAGTACCGCAAGGGTGAGTACGTCATTATCGAACCCAGGGAACTAGCCGAACTTCGCGTCCCTTCGAAGCACACCATGGAGGTTTCGCAATTCGTCGACGCTGCGGACATCGATCCGGAATACTTTGAGAAGCCTTACTTCGTAGTGCCGGAGAATGACTCGCAGGCTCCCGCTTTCGCGGTAGTTCGCCAGGCGCTCGCAGAGACGAAGAAGGTTGCGCTGTCCAAGATCGCGTTCGGCGGACGGGAACACATCGTCGCGATTACTCCTGCGGAGGACGGCGGCATGATGGCTTACACGATGCGCTATGCCCAGGAACTACGCGACCCCAAAGACTACTTCCGCGATATTAAAAAGACGCAGATCGATGAGGACTCGCTCTCGCTGGCCAAGGAGTTGATCAAGCGTAAGGCCGCCAGATTCGATCCGTCGAAGTTCATCGATGGCTATGAGGTCGCGGTGAAGGAACTGGTCCAGGCCAAGATCGAGCATGCGCCGATCCCGAAGGACGAGGCACCTGCACCTGCTCGTGGCAAGGTTATTTCGCTGATGGACGCGTTGCGTAAATCCGTCGGCTCCGTAACGCCGAACGAGGCGGAGGAGCACGCGGCACAGAAAGCACCGGCGGCCAAGAAGAAGCCCGTTGCCAAGAGCGCCGGCATCACGCTCCTCAAGTCAACCAAGGCCGCTGCCAAGCCTCCGACGAAGCGCAAGTCTGCTTGATTGAGTTGCACCGATTGAGGGTCTGCCATGCCCGCAGCAAAGAGGAAGACAAGCAGGAAAGCTTCCGCCAAAAAAACATCAGCCAAGAAGCAATCCAGCAAGTCCACTACGTCCGCTGACGCGGTCGACGAACAGCTCGCGCGCTACCGCAGCATGCGCGACTTCGACATCACCGCGGAACCCAGCGGTGTGGTTCAGGACCCACGCGAAACGCTTCCCTTCTGCATCCAGAAGCACGCTGCGTCGCACCTGCATTATGACTTCCGGCTGGGCTGGAACGGTGTTTTGAAGAGCTGGGCATGTGCCAAGGGACCCAGCTACACCGTCGGGGACAAGCGGCTGGCGGTGCAGGTGGAAGACCACCCGATGGAATATGGCGGTTTTGAGGGCATCATCCCTGCTGGCCAGTATGGCGGCGGAACCGTGATGCTTTGGGATCAGGGAAGTTGGGCGCCGCAAAAAGGCTACGAGGATGTCGACGCCGGACTGCGCGATGGGCACCTGAAGTTCACGTTGGACGGCACCAAGATGCATGGCAAATGGGCACTGATTCGCATGCGCGGGAAAGCCGACACAGAGAAGAAGCCCAACTGGCTGCTGATCAAGGAGCATGACGATTTCGAGCGCGCCGCGAAGCATCGAGGCGTGACTGATGCGGAGCCGAACTCGGTCGTCACTAACCGCTCGATCGAGCAGATCGCCGCCAGCAAAGATCATGTCTGGAACTCCAAAGCGACAAACTCTGGCCCTAAGGCCTGGCATAGGCGAGACCCGCAAGACGAAGCGCAACAGGTCCCGCGTCAGAAATCTGAGTTTGAGGCCACGAGAAAACAGATCGCATCTCTCCCCAGGGAATCGCAGCCGACGTTTCTGAAGCCGCAACTCGCGCAGGAGACGGAGTTGCCTCCCGAAGATTCGGACTGGATCTATGAGTTGAAGTTGGATGGCTACCGGATGCAGGCGCGCAAGGACGGTGCGAAGGTACAGATGCTCACGCGCAGCGGACTCGACTGGACCGACCGCGTCAGGTCCGTCGCGGCTGAGGTGGCGAAGCTGCCTTTCAAGCAGGTAACCCTTGATGGAGAGGTCGTGGTCGTCGCTGAGAATGGCACCACCAACTTCGCCGATCTGCAGGCCTCCATGCAGGAGGGTGCGCGCAAGCCGCTGACGTATTTTAGCTTCGACCTGCTGCATATTGATGGGCACAATCCCCGCGGTCTGCCGTTGCTCGAACGCAAGAAATTGCTTGCGGAAGTGGTCCTGAATGCCGATGAGCACATCCTGCAAATCTCCGAGCATCTGACCGCCAACGGCAGAGCGATGTTCCGCAAGGCGTGTGAACTGCATGCCGAGGGAATCGTCTCGAAGAGGGGAAGCGCTGTGTATACTTCCGGCCGGAGCGCGGCGTGGGTCAAATGCAAATGCCTGCATGAGCAGGAGTTTGTCATCGGGGGGTTCACCCTGCCGGGCAAGGGCAACGCTGGAGGTCCCGGGCTAGGTGCGCTGCTGCTGGGCTACTATGACGACGAGGGAAACCTGATCTATGCGGGGCGCACAGGCACCGGGTTCACGCATGTGTTTGCAGCAAAACTTCGGACGCGTCTGGAGACTATCCAATGTGACAAGTGTCCTTTTGTGAAGTTGTCCACCGGACCCCAGAAAGGTGCGATGTGGGTGGTGCCGGAACTTGTGGCACAGGTTCGCTTTGCCACCTGGACTGCTGTTCACCAGCTCCGGCAGGCAGCATTTCTGGGCCTGCGCGAGGATAAGCCCGCGAAGCAGATTCGCAGGGAGACCGCCGCGCCGATGCCCAAAAGTTCAAAGTCGGAGCGGAGAACCGCGACTAGCGTCAAGCGCGCCAGTGTTGACAATTCCTCCGGCGATCCGCTCCCACATCCGCTGGTCCGAATGACGCACCCAGAGAAGGTCCTGGACCCGACCAGCGGGCTCACGAAGCAGCAATTGGCCGATTATTACTGGGCGGTTTCAACTGCAATGCTGCCACATATCGTCGATCGGCCGCTGTCGCTCGTAAGAGTCCCGGAGGGTATCGGCAAGGAGCAGTTCTTCCAGAAGCATGTGACCTCCACGCTGCCGCCGGGCTTCGGTTCAATCACAGTGCCGAACAAGAAAACCGGGGTCCCGGAGAAGTATATTGCGCTGTCCACGAGCGCCACGCGAGAGGCCATCGCATCGCTGGCACAAATGTCGGTGCTGGAGGTGCATCCCTGGGGCTCGACTGGCTCGGACCTGGAGAGGCCGGACAGACTCGTGATCGACCTGGACCCGGATGAGTCGCTATCCTGGGCCGTGCTCGCCGAGGCCGCGGCAGATGTGAGAAAGAGGCTGAAGGCGCTGGGTCTGGAATCGTTTCTTAAAACAACAGGCGGCAAAGGGCTGCATATCGTCATTCCCATTGAGCCTGAGTTTGAGTGGCCTGAGATCAAGGAGTTCTGCCGTGATTTCGTAGTGTTGATGGAGCGCGCGAAGCCCACGCTGTACCTTACCAAGATGACCAGGTCGGCGCGCGCCGGCAAGATCTACCTTGATTACCTGCGCAATGAGCGCGGTGCGACCGCCGTCGCACCCTACAGTCCACGAGCCCGAGCGAACGTGGGGGTCGCCGTGCCGCTTGACTGGTCCGAACTCAAATTGCCCTCTCGCCCCGATTTCCGCGTCGGAAACTTTGCGGAGTGGTCGCACCGGTTGAAGAAAGATCCCTGGGTGAAGATGTTTCAGGTGAAACAGCACATCCCTCAGGCCACCCTCAGCCGAGCGTCATGACGAGGCATTTGGCCGCGCCTCCAGCCTTCAGGAACTCACTCAAATCGATCTGGCGAACGGTAAACCCGCGACGCTCAAGCTCGTCCACAAGGCTGATACTGACAAGGTTCAGGACAAGTGTCTTGCCTATGCAAACCACGTTGCATGCGAAGTGGAGCGCGTCAGCCTCTGCGACCACCACGCGACGCTCCGGCGGATAGTAGGCTTCAATCGCGCGCTGCGAAACCTCGTCGAAGGCTGCGGGGAAATACATGACGTCGCCGTTGGGGAGCGGCGAGAAGCATGTGTCGAGGTGGTAAAAGCGAGGGTCTACCAGTCGCAGCGATACGACTTCGAGCTGCCACAGGTCGCGTAAAGCATCATGGCTCTCCTGCGACGTTCTAAAACCGAAGCCCACCCAAAGGCGGTCTTCTGCTACTGCGAAGAGCGCATCACCTTCTCCTTCGAACGACATTCCGCGCGGCATCTCGAAGACGTCGTACGCATGGGTTTGAAACCAGTGCCGGAAGATCTCCTCTTCACCCTGCCGTTCCGCATATTGGAAGTGGGAGAGAGCGACCGAGCGGCCGTGCGCCAGCCCGGCATTCGCAGTGAAGACCATGTCCGGGGATCCCGGATGAGGGGTGACCAGGAGTACTTCGGCGTGCCGCTCCAGCTCCAGCAGCAGCGTCTTCCATTGTTCACTGGCGCGCTGCTTGGAGGCGCGATGGATATTCCCTACCATCCAGGGGTTGATGACATATTTGACGTCATAGTGTGTGGGGGAACACATCAGGAGTGTAGGCAGAGTCATGCGGAGTCAATTACCTCAACCCCAGAATGGCAGAGCGCGAATGGTCCGTCTATACGAATGAATATACGTTCGGCCATGCATACTTATGCGCTCGCTAAGGAGGACTAAACTGTCGCGACAGAACGACCTGCATGGTTCTGCCGCGACGAGCTTACAGGTTCCCGCGGCTCGCCTGTTCGCGTTCAATTGCTTCAAAAAGCGCCTTGAAGTTGCCCTTGCCGAAGCTGCGGCTGCCCTTGCGCTGAATGATCTCGTAGAAGACCGTGGGGCGATCCTCGACCGGACGCGTAAAAATTTGCAACATATAACCTTCGTTATCGCGGTCGACAAGTATACCGAGGCGTTCCAGTTCGGATACATTTTCGTCAATCCTGCCGACACGGTCCTGCAACTCCGTGTAGTAGCTGTGCGGAATAGTCAAAAACTCAACGCCCTGCTGCTGTAACTTGCTGACAGTACTGAGAATATCGTCCGTCGCAAGCGCGATGTGCTGGACACCAGGTCCGCCGTAGAAGTCCAGATACTCTTCAATCTGCGACTTGCGCTTGCCCTCCGCAGGCTCGTTGATGGGGAACTTGACGTAGCCGTTGCCGTTAGCCATGACCTTGGACATGAGCGCACTGTATTCGGTGGAGATATCGGCGTCATCAAAGTGCTGGTATAGCCCGAATCCCATGACCTTGGAGTAGAAGTCGACCCACTCGTTCATCGAGTTCCAGCCCACGTTGCCTACGCAATGATCGATGTGCAGCAGTCCGACAGGGCGCGCAAGATGGTCTTCA
>JAYVDT010000069.1:0-2015 GCA_043749265.1 Rhodanobacteraceae bacterium
GTCATCAACGAGCGATTCCAGCTTGGCACGCGTCAGATTGCGAACCAGGTGCTTCGGTCCGGAAGCATCGGCCGTGATGAAGGGCAGGTTGATCTCCGACTCCTGCGCGGTCGAAAGCTCAATTTTCGCCTTTTCCGCGGCATCCCGCAGACGCTGCAAAGCCATTTCGTTGCCCTTGGCATGCAGATCAAGCCCGGTGTCGTTCTTGAACTCACCAATCAACCACTCAACAATGCGCTGGTCGAGATTGTCGCCGCCGAGGTGCGTATCGCCGTTCGTCGATTTGACCTCAATGACGCCTTCGCCAACTTCAAGGATCGAGATATCGAACGTGCCGCCGCCAAAGTCGTAAACCGCAATGGTCTCGTCCTTTTTCTTGTCAAGTCCGTATGCCAAAGCCGCAGCCGTCGGCTCATTCACGATGCGCTTGACGTCAAGACCGGCGATACGTCCGGCATCCTTGGTGGCCTGGCGCTGCGCGTCGTTAAAATACGCGGGCACCGTGATGACAGCTTCCGTAACCGAGGTGCCAAGATAGTCTTCTGCTGCCTTCTTGAGCTTCTGCAGGATCATCGCGGAGACTTCAGGCGCTGTAAAATCTTTGCCCTGCGCCGTAATTGCAACGTTATCGCCCTTTGCGACGACCTTGTACGGGACCATCTTCAACTCATCCCCAACCTCGTTCAAGCGGCGACCCATGAAGCGCTTGATGGAGAAGATCGTGTTTTCAGGGTTCGTAATGGCTTGGCGCTTGGCAACCTGGCCGACAAGACGTTCGCCGCTCTTGGTGAAAGCCACGATCGACGGGGTTGTGCGACCGCCCTCTTCGTTGGCGATGACCTTGGGCTCGCCGCCTTCCATCACGGCTACGCAGCTATTGGTGGTTCCGAGATCGATTCCGATAATCTTTGCCATCTGTGGAGCTCCTGGATCGGGCGTCGAGCCCGGGATTATTGCAACTTCTCAGTTATACGATGTGAGTGACTTGCTGTCAAGTTTCTTTAGTTGAAATTTCGTATCGCTCTCATCAAATCATCCAGAAACGAGGGACGACCATATCGACCTGTCCGCAACTGCGGGCAGACGCAGTTGCCGACTCAGCAGTCTGCTGAGAAGCCTGAGCGAGACGGCAACCTACTCCTGAACCTCTGATCAGGAATAGCTGCTATCGATATGTCGATTTTGTAGCCTTCGGCCGCTATTCAGTCGCCGTAGTGCCAATAGGCACCCGAAATAGCGTATCGCCGGTCAGGCTGGCGAACCAAGCGGCAGCCCGGCGCCAGCCCAGCTATTTCAATTCACAGTCCGTCCAGTCGCGGTCTGCGGCTCGAGGACCAGCTTGCCAAAGGTCTGTTCATATTGAGCGAGATTCTGCCCCAGAATGCTCCAAAGCGCCTTGGCTTGCTGCGGACTCAGGTAGATGCCCTGAAAGTTCGATAGGTTGACCTCGGCGGCCGAGTCCTGCTGCATCGTTCCGAACACGAGTTGGAAGTCCCACACGCTCATCTTTACCTGGACACTGTTTGCATAGTTGTCACGATACTCAGCGGTCTTGCTAAGACGAATTTCCGGTTGCGGAGTCGGATTGATGGGGTTACCAGCGCTCATAAGTGTCCATTCACAGATTGTTTCGATTTCGGTATTCCGGAGCAAAAAAACTTGGTGCGAAAGGGGGGACTTGAACCCCCACGGATTGCTCCGCCAGATCCTAAGTCTGGTGCGTCTGCCAATTTCGCCACTTTCGCACACTTGCAGCAAGCTCGCCACTGCCCCTTCATTCTAGCCCACGCGCCATCGCCCTGGCCTCATCCGGTCATGCGCCTTCGTACTGCAGGATGGTATCGTTTTTCTAACGTGCAAGCTGGTTGAACCAAAACAACTCCCGCATCGCTCACCAGGAGCTTCAAATGTCATCTGCAACTTGCGATATCGGCCTCATCGGCCTCGCCGTCATGGGTCAGAACCTTGTCCTCAACATGAATGACCACGGTTACAAGGTCGCCGTCTTCAACCGC
>JAYVDT010000070.1:0-2015 GCA_043749265.1 Rhodanobacteraceae bacterium
CTTTTGTTGTCGCCCGAGCCTTGCTCTCAGGTTTGAATGCTTCGGCTCTGACATGGGCATCCAGATCGCGTTGGACACAGTAGAATCGATGGGTGACCCGTAAGCATCTCATGACGCCCATCTTTCGACTTTCCCTGGCCGCGGTTCTTATCTCCGGCACCACGTTTGCGATTGGTCAAAATGCACTGCCCACGCCGCCTGCGTCCGCAGCTCCACCTCAAGTTGCTGCACCTCCTCAGGCTGCTGCTCCCCAGGCGTCGACACCGCAGGCCACACCACCGCCTGCGGCTTCGGATGGAACGCAGCCGACTGGGCAGGATCAGGTGTTCAAGCTGGCAGTGCGTGCAAACCTCGTGAACCTGGTGTTTACGGTGGTCGATAACAAGGGCCGCTTCATCAAGAATCTGCATAAGGAGAACTTCGGTCTGCTAGATAACCAGCGCCCTCCCTCTGCGGTTCTGGGCTTTACTCAGCAGACGAACCTGCCGTTGCGCATCGGCATCATGCTGGACACGTCCAGCTCCATTCGGACGCGCTTCAAGTTTGAGCAGGACTCTGCCTACGACTTCTTCCGCCAGGTGCTGCAGCCGAAAGATCGTGCCTTTATTGAAGGCTTCGACATCGAAGTAGCGCTCACGCAGGACTACACCAACAATCCCGCGCTGCTGGATGAAGGGATTCGCAAGCTGCGGCCGGGCGGGGGTACGGCGTTGTTTGATTCGCTGTACAAGACCTGCCGCGACCAGATGCTGACGCTGAGCGAAGAGAGCTCCGTACGCAAGGTCATCATTCTGGTTTCAGACGGCGACGACAACTACAGCCGTGCCTTGGAGTCGGACGCGATCAAGATGTGCCAGCGCGCCGAGACGATCGTCTACACGATTTCAACCGACACCAGCCCGACCAAGGGCAAGGGCGGCGAGGTGTTACGGACGATCGCCGATGCGACTGGCGGACAGGCCTTCTACCCCAACCGGTTGGAAGATGTTGCCAATAGCTTCGTCAATATTGAAGAAGAATTGCGCAGCCAGTACTCGTTGGAGTATCGTCCGGCAGACTTCAAGGCGGACGGAAGCTTCCGGACGATTTATCTGCGCGCGATGGACGGGCGTTATCATGTGCGTACCCGCGCAGGCTACTTTGCTCCGAAACCGATGCAATAGCGCTGGTTCTTCCGGGAACCGAAGTGACTTTGCTATAGATTGCGTCTAACTGAAATACGGAGGGTTGTTCATGCGCCTGCCTATTGGTTCCAAGATTTGTCGTTTGGTCTGCGCCCTGGGTCTCCTGGTTGCTGCGTCCGGTGCTTTCGCCCAGCAACGATATGGTGCGTCGTCTCCTCCTCCTGCGCAGGCATATGGTATTCCTCTGTTCCCGGGGCCTGACATGTCCCGCGTGATGGGCGCGCTCAGTGTTCAGCCCTCCACCCATACCGGCTTCAACTTCGACCGCTCGATGCTGCAGATCGCGCAAAACCTGCTGGAGTCGAACGGGCTCGATCCGCGTCATGCGGCTGCGGCCCTTACCGGCATCTCGGTAGACAGCTATCACTATCAGCAGCCGGCCTTCTACACTCCGGAGGCTATGACGTCGTTAATCGAAGGCTACCGTGTAGCTGGTTGGAAGCATCTGGTGAATGGCAACCAGACACCGGCCAACACGGCTCAACCGAAAACCATGGCGACCGATCTCTGGCTACATTTTTCGGGTACGGACATAGACGGCATCACGGTGCTGACACGGGCCAGCCGCGATATGAGCGTGGTCCACATCACGGGCGATCTCAGACCGCTCGACCTGATCCATCTCAGCGGCCACTTTGGCATCCCGAAGGTCGATCCCGACGCAGTGATGGTTCCAGCTTCCTAGCTTGTGAAAGATTCAGTTTCCGGAAGATTCAGGCAGGCCGTACTGCTCGATGAGCCCAAGCAGCTTGAGTTTGCGGTCTGGCTGCAGAAAGCTGGCCTCGACGGAGTTCGCGGCAAACTCACGCATTTCGTCAAGCGAGAAGGCGA
>JAYVDT010000071.1:0-2014 GCA_043749265.1 Rhodanobacteraceae bacterium
AGGGAACAGGCGTTCTTCCGCCTGAAACTCCCTGGAATGAATACAGCGCCGGCCTGCTTTGACCCGGACGGGGTGTTTGAGGTGGAGCATCTCGTGGTATAGCAGGTACTCGATGGCGCATCGGGGAGTGTCAGGCCGGTCGAAGACGCGTGAGACGACGATGGTGTTGTGGGCGGCGTCGTAGTGACCCAGCATGCGCCGGGCTGCATGGGCTGACCACGTCAGCGTCGGTCGCCCGAGGAGTCCGTGAAAGAAGCGGTGATTTAGCGTTTCAAAGACCTCTCCGAGGTCATATTGTTGGCCTACCGGAGTAGAAATGCGCTTACGCCCACGAGCCTGACGGATCTGCGCGGCATCTTTGCTTACGGACTCCGATGAAACATAGCGACGGTATCGATCCGCATGTGCCGCCATAATGGTTTTACGATACAGTTTGGCCAGCAGAATGTGCGCGATCGCATGATGTATTCCCTCGGGAGAGGCTTCCAGCAGATCAGAGAGCCGCACGTGGAGTGTGCCTTGGCGCAGACGGATTGTCGTGTTGAGGGAGGTGAAGCGGCGGAACCTTACATCCAGCGCAGGGACAGGAGCCCAGGGGCGGAGCTCGCGGTACTCGTGCTCGAAGATGTCATGCAAAGCGGGGTACTTTGGAACGTACGTCACTCCGCCAGATTAACACCTTGCGAAGGGGGAAAAGAGCAAGGATCGCCTTAGAAGGGCCTTCGATGGCGACTTTCGGTATCCCGCTCTTTCTCATCTTCCTTTGTAGGCGGGTGCGCCAGAAACCATGTATTCTGCTCCGGGATCATGGTCTTAACAGATTCGCGAACGTCCAAGATCGCGTCCAGCGCCAGCTTGCGAGACAAATTGAATGCCTCGTTGTCCGGCGGAGATTTCAAGACCGTTGCCCAGCGCTCCATCGCTGCCTCTAGCTTCAGCAACGACTTGCGCACGTCTTTATGGCGTCTGTTGTACTCGTCGAGGTTGTCCTGTAGATCGTTGGCGATCGACGTGAACTGCTCCATCATGTCGTGGATATCTTCATCGCGGCCTGGGTGGCGCTTCAGTGTCGTCAGCTTCTCGATCGCCTTCGTACGATCTTCCAGAAAGCCTATGAACGCCAACACTCGCTCCTGAGGTACAGGCGCTTTCTCACGCAGAATCTCAACCTCAGCATCTGAAAGGGCTGGTTCCTGAATCTGTCCATGTACGACTCCACCACCTGAGGCGATCGCCATTAGCACAAGGGCCAACCAGCCCTTCAATGTGCGAAGACCTGCGCAAGAAGCTCGTCATTCACCTTCTCAAGCTGCCTCAAAGTAGATTCAACGACAGCCTTATCTTCCAGTGAAACGTGGTGCAGATACTCGCCCAGACTTCGCGAAGCTGCGTGCATCATCTTTTCTGCATTCTTCAGTCGCTTGGTATCCCGCGCAAGCCCCATATGAATGCGAGTCGCATAGCTCTGAACGAGTTTCAGTGTGGCGCTTGCCTGGTCCATATCACCATCGGCCATCTGTTTACCCGCCACCTGGGTATATCCCTGGACAAGCTCGGTGTAGAGAAAACACTGCTCGCGGGCAGAGGCGTGTTCGGCACGTTGTTCAAGCTGGCTCAGGGCGCCCGGATCGGTGAGGCTATCGTTTGTGCCAGCGGCGAAGGCGACTGAAATCGGAGAGGTGAGGAGAAGTGCTATGACAAACGGTGCAAGACGTTGGTAAAGCCCTAGAAGTCTCATGGAACACCTGCTGGCGGACCGGTTTGATGGTTGAGTGCGATTCTCGCCGGTTGTGACCGGTAAGGTTTACTTCAGAGGTGCAAGAGCTACAAGGCGGTGTCGGGCCTCGAATTCCTGATTCGGATTTGTCCCGTTGGATGCTGCCAGAAACTGTTTGTATGCCTGCTGGGCCAGCTTAACGTGATGCAACTTATCTTGTGAAATAGCCGCGACAAACAATAGCGGTGCCGAAGTGACTGAGACTGTAGCACGTACTGAGATGGCTCGCAATGCCGC
>JAYVDT010000072.1:0-2013 GCA_043749265.1 Rhodanobacteraceae bacterium
CCGCCCCGTCCCGGCGGTGTAGCGATCGCGATGATCGTATCGTGCGCAACCAGCCCCTGCATCAGCTTTACTTGCCTAACTCTTCCTTCACCATATCGCTTACCATCTTTCCATCGGCGCGCAGTCCGCTGGAAAGTATTCTCTGCTGCACGACTCTCATGGCTGGCCCCATGTCCTTCGGTCCGGGCTTGTTGCCCTCTTCTGCCAGGTATGCAATGGCTCCCTGGACGACTGCTCGTACCTCGTCTGCACTTGCGGACTGCGGCAGGTAGCCTTCGATCATCGCGATCTCAAGTTTCTCTTTCTCTGCCAACTCAGGCCTGTCACCTTTGGTAAAGCTTTCCACCGACTCCCGCCGCTGCTTGATCAACGTCGTCAGAATCTGTGTCTCTTCCGCGTCCGTCAACGGCTGGCGCTTGTCGATCTCCTTGCTCTTCATCGCACTCTTGACCATGCGCAACGTCGTAAGCAGGTGCTCGCTTCTAGCCTTCATCGCCGTAATAATGTCCTTGCCGATCCGTACAGAGATCGATACCGGCTTGCCGCCTGTCTCTGCGCTCATTGCGCCGCTATTCAGTTCGTGTGCTTGCTCGCTCATGGAAAAACCTCTCTCAGCAATTTTACCGCCCACGCCAGCAGGCAGACCCTGACAAGCCACCCGCCATCCCCTCCTCTATCTCGCCTCTATCCCGCCTTCCCCCTCGGTTCGCTCTTCCCGCCGCTACAGTAAACGCGTCGTCTCCTTACTCGTCGATACAATCAATCCATGATCCGCAAAACGCGCCTCTTTACTCCTGGTCCCACTCCTCTGCTTCCCGCAGCCCAGTTCGCCATGGCTGCGGCAGATATCCACCACCGCACGGCAGAGTTTCGCGCCCTCTACTCGCGCGTCCTCGTGCAACTCAAGCAGTTCGTCGGCACAGAGACAGGCGATGTCATCATCCTCTCCGCCTCCGGCACCGGAGCTATGGAAGCCGCCGTCTCCAACCTCACCTCTCCCGGCGACCGCGTGCTCGTCCTCACCGCCGGCAAGTTCGGCGAGCGTTGGACTGCCCTGGCCAAGGCCTTCGGGTGTGCAGTCGATGTCGTCCATGCCCCCTACGGCGAGACCTTCTCGGTCGATGAGGTCAAAGCCGCCCTCAAACTTGAAACCCGCGCCGTCTTCATGCAGGCAACCGAAACCTCGACAGGCGTGCGCCACTGCGTCCCGGGCGTAGCTGAACTCCTCAAGGAAGCCAACTCGGAGGCGCTCCTCGTAGTCGACGCCATCACTGGCCTCGGCACCACGCATCTGGAGATGGACTCCTGGGGCATCGACGTCCTTATCGGCGGCTCGCAAAAAGCCGTCATGATTCCTCCCGGCCTCTCCTATCTCGCCGTCGGTCCACGCGCCTGGGACCGCATGGAAGCCAGCTACAACCCGCGCTACTACTTTGACCTCCGCAAGGAGCGCAAAAACGCCCGCGGTGGTGAGTCAGCCTACACCCCCGCAGTCGCGCTCATCGCCGCCTTAGGCGCAGCGCTCGACTGGATCGCCGCCCAGGCCGCAACGCCAGAGAATCCCTCCGGCGATATCGTTGAGGGCCGCCGCAAGCTCGTCGATAACGCCGAAACCATCGCCGCCATGACCCGCGCCGCCGTCCTCGCAATGGGCTGCAGCCTCTTTGCTCCCGATGCCCCAAGCTCCGCCGCTACGGCCGTCCTGCCCCCCGCAGGCGTCGATTCCGGCCTCTTCGTCAAGGAACTCAAGTCCCGCTTCGGCGCCATCATCACCAACGGCCAGGGTGAGATGAAGGGTCAGATCTTCCGCATCGCCCACCTCGGCTTCTTCGATTACATGGACACCATCGCCATCATCGGAGCGCTGGAACAAGTCATCGTCAAGTCCGTCCCCCAGGCGGGCATTCAGTTTGGAGCCGGCCTCATCGCCGCCCAGCAACTCTACGCGCACGCCACCCACCCCTCCGCCGAAACCCGCAAATGCCTCTGCGGCCGCGAAGACGCCCACTGCAC
>JAYVDT010000073.1:0-2006 GCA_043749265.1 Rhodanobacteraceae bacterium
TGTGGCGGAGCGGAAGGCAGTCGTTGCGCCTATCGAAAAGGTCTACACCTGGCCCGAGCATGAACGGCACTGGGCTCCGCTCAACAATGCAGTGACGGCCTATGAATCCCGCCAGTTTGCGTGGAAGGTTGAGACCGGGACGCTTCAGACGTACCAGCACATGGAGACCCAACGGGTTCTCCACATCGACGGGCTGACCGGCCAGTTCTATCGGCAGGATGGAAACCCGATCGCGGCGAAGGAAGCGCTGGATCATGCGATGCCTAAGGGGCAGGTCCATTCGCACTCCCAGGATGTGGCGCAGGCGCAGGTCAGGGGACAAGACAAGAACGAGCAGAAGCAGCGCATTGGCCAAGGGCATGGAATGGGGATGTAATTGGGATCTTCGGAGGAGCAAAACTCCGCTCAAGGCCTTACCTTCAGCGGGGTTTTGGGTTATGCAGCCTTCTTGACTACCGTTGGCTGTTTGGATGCAGTGAGCGCACTTGCCAGGGCATCAAACCGCGGTTGCAGATCGAAGCTGTTGCTCGACCCAATCCGCGCTGTCCGTTTCAGAAATCCCTTTTCCTCAAGTGCCTTGGCATACGGCTGCGCCTGTTTGTCGGTAATCCCCATACGCTTGGCAAGGGTTTATGTAGCTCGGAAAGGGTGCGTCCTCACTCCACTTGAAGGCCATCAACTGAAGCACGAACATTGCCTCGGCAGCAGTCAGCCCTCCGTATTGGTGGCAGGTTTCCACTACTCCTCGTGAGAAAGTTTCCCCCCATCTGGTCCGACCTGGATCTCGCCTTTCTTGGTGCCCTTGAGTGTCGCTGCTTCATATGCAACAAGCTTGTTATGTTTGGTGAGCGATTCCACTTTCGTGATCTTTGCATCGCCTGCTTTAGCGGTGAGAGCTGCTTGCACATTCGAAGGAAGGCTTGAAAACACTATTTCTTCCTCAATCTCATTCAGGGTGCCATCCTCCGCAATTTCAAGATCCTTTGAGTGCCCGGATACCATCATTTCGGCCTCATACACAGTCTTTCCGTGTTCCTTTTCGGTCGAAAAGCCCTTGACGGTCGCACCCTTCGACTGTTCCTGAACCGTTTTTTGGACGGCGGGGGGTAAATTGGATCGATCGGTCTTCTTTTCCTGTGCTGAGGCACCGAGAGTGAAGAAGAGGAGGGTTGCTGCTACTGAGAAATGGCGGGTCATCGTGAATCTCCTGTCGCGTTGGAAACGCTGAAGACACGATCCCAAATGACTGCTTAAATTCTGGTTAAGGCCGAGACCATCACAATCTCTCTATTCGAGGCCGCCACTATATTAAGCGGCTCTTAATGCGTAAACGCCTAATGATGGTAAGGATGAGGAGTAAGGCTTGAGAATCCTGGTCATCGAAGATGAAAGCCGCTTAGCTCACAACATCGCTCGCAGTCTGCGCGAAGCCTGCGGCTACGCCGTGGATGTGGCGCTCGATGGTGAAGAGGGCCTTTACATGGCATCCGAAAACACTTACGACGCGCTATGCCTCGACCTCATGCTCCCTGGATTGACTGGAATGGAGGTGCTCGCACGACTGAGAGCACTCAAGCTACGAACCCCTGTGCTCATACTCACGGCTCGTGACGAGACCTCTTCTGTCGTTGCCCTGCTGAATCAAGGAGCGGATGATTATCTAGCTAAACCCTTCGATCTTGGAGAGCTCAAAGCGCGCCTGCAGGCTCTGATTCGGCGTAGCCAGGGCCATGCCGACTCCTTGCTAAGAGTTGGTGATCTTGAGATGGACGTTTCGCGTGCCGTTGTCCGTCGAGGAGGCATCGCACTGTCTCTTTCTCCCATGGAATATCGAGTCCTCGAGTATCTGATGCATCGGCCTGGAGTCGTTGTGACAAAGGGCAAGCTGCTTGAGCATCTCTACGACTTCAATTGGGAGAAGTTCAGCAATGTGCTTGAAGTCTACATCTGGGGTCTTCGAAAGAAGATCGACGCTGGGTCGGAGGTCAAGCTCATCCATACTCTCC
>JAYVDT010000074.1:0-2005 GCA_043749265.1 Rhodanobacteraceae bacterium
TCGCCCCGTCGTCGCGAACTGCTTGCCCAGGCCGGGCTCCACTTCACCGTGGAAGTGTCCGAGATCGACGAGACTCCGCTGCCGCACGAGGCCGCCGCCGCCTATGTGCAGCGGATCGCAGTCGAAAAAGCCCAGACGGTCTGCGGGCTGCACGCCAATGACCCCAGCAGCGACGAAGGTATCGTGGTGCTGGCGGCGGACACGGCTGTAGTGCTGCCCGGAGAGGTCATTCTGGGCAAGCCGAGGGACCAGGCCGACGCCATCCGCATGTTGAGCTTGCTTTCCGGTAGAACCCACGCCGTGCTGACCGGGATCGCAGCAATTTCTGTGGGGCCCTATGGGGGGGCCGGGAAGATCATCTCCGATGTCGAGATCACGCAGGTGACGTTCAACCTGATGACGCAGTCCGAGATCCATGCTTATGTGACCACGGGTGAGCCCATGGACAAGGCCGGAGCGTACGCGATTCAGGGCTACGCGGCGCGCTGGATCCCCAGAATTGAGGGCGATTATTTCAACGTGGTTGGACTACCGATCTGCCGGGTTGTTGCGTTGCTGGCGGAGGTGGGTCAAGCTTCCCGTGCAGGGGGTCTCGTAAGTGCAACAAAATAAACATAATTATGTTGCAAGGCGACGGAGAGTGAGTGAACCAGATTAGTAAACACCTGCAGGGGAGAACTCAAGAGTGTGGTCAATTGGCTACACTTTCTCTTATTCTCACGCCTGTAATCTTATTTTTAGAATGAGTGTTCAAGCGGTAGTAGGCCCTTTAGGTCCAGCTCATTTAGAGCAGACCATTCAATCTGAGATCAGCTTTGTCGGCGTGGGCCTGCACAGTGGCGCGATGGTGAATATGCGTCTCGTCCCCGCTGCTGCCGGTTCTGGGATTGTCTTTCGCCGCACCGATCTGGACAACTTTGAAATTCCCGCTAACGGGCGCAACGTCGCCAAGGTCAGCTATGCGACCTCGCTGATGCGCGGATCGGTCCTGATCCAGACGACCGAGCATCTGCTCTCCGCGCTTATCGGCTTTGGCGTCGATAACGTAATTGTGGAAGTTGACAATCTGGAAGTGCCGATTCTGGACGGCTCTGCGTTGCCCTATGTCCGTGCATTTCAGGCGACGGGTCTTTACCAGCAGCGGCGTCGGCGGGAGTATCTGAAGATCGTGAAGGAAGTTGAGGTTCGGGACGGATCCAAGTTCATCGGGGTCTATCCGGGGACTGGCTACGGCATCGACTACAGCATCGACTTCCCTTCACCCATTGGCTGCGAGACATTTCGTGGGGACCTTGCGGTGGGAGATTACGTCAACTTCATCGCTCCGGCCCGTACCTTCGGCTTCAAGGAAGATGAGCCAATGCTGCGCAATATGGGGCTGATTCGTGGTGCGTCGGATGAGTGCGCCATTATTCTGAGCCGCGAGCAAAATCACAAACCGGAGCTGCGTTTTCCGGATGAGTTTGTACGGCATAAGGTGCTCGACCTGATCGGCGACCTGGCGCTGGCAGGGCGGCGTATTCAAGGGAAAGTGGTTGCGGAACGTGCCGGTCACGCGATGCATACGGCTTTGGTTCAGCGCCTGATGCGTGACCGTTCTGCATGGGAGCTTGCCCACGGTTACGACGCAGTTCCGGCCCATGTGCATGAAAGTGTCAAGAGCCACGCGGGCCTTCATCTGGCTCCGGCCCATGCCTGACGCCGCCATCGCGCTGGGCTCGAACCTTGGCGACCGCATTCAGAACCTGAACACCGCTATCGCCCATGTCCGCGGCCTGGGTGAGGTGAAAGCGGTTTCGAGCTTTCTCGATACGCCCCCGGCCATCTATCTAGATCAGCCACGTTTCCTGAACGCTGCGCTGATTCTGGATACGACGCTGCCTCCGCTTGAACTCCTTGAGTCTCTTCTTGCCATTGAGCGGACCATGGGCCGAACGCGGATGGGTATTCCGCCCAAGGGCCCGCGTCTGATTGATCTGGACCTGATCCTTTATGGCCAGGAGAT
>JAYVDT010000075.1:0-2004 GCA_043749265.1 Rhodanobacteraceae bacterium
CCATGATCTTGAGATGCTTCGCGACGGACCCTATCCCTGGTCGGTCAAGCAGCGCGTCCTCTCCCGCGTCGGCCATCTCTCTAACGACGCCACCGCCGATTTTCTCCAAAAGGACTATGACGGCGGCGCCGCCTACATCGTCCTCGGCCATCTCTCAGAATCCAACAACGCCCCTGAACTAGCCCGTATCACAGCCGAACGAGCCATCGGCGACCGCATGACACTACTCGGCAACAAGGTTGTCCTCGCGCTGCAATCCTCACCCCTCGAACCCATCCAGTTATAGCCTGCAGCTTAGTCCTGCCCGTGGCCTTGCCGGTACGCCTCGCGGGTGCCGCCGGTTCGGATGATCCGGTTGACCTGTTTCTGCACCCGCCGTCCAAACGCCCGCATATCGTGGTGCCGCAGCATCTCCCGAATCTGCCAGCCGGGCTTGTAGTACCGCGGCATCATCACCGGCGCAGCCTGCGCGGATGCAGAATCCGGCTGTGTCCGCAGAAACTCCCCAAGCTCCGCAACGTAGTTCTTCTTGAAGTTCGCCCACCAGTCCACGCATTCCTTTTGCAATACATCCATCTCGCCGGGCTTCGCGATCAGGTTCGCGATGAGATTCCTCGCTTCCCCCCACGACCGCACCGCCGGCAGAGGATGTTTCCCCAGCAACTCGGTAAAGTAATCCAGCGTCAGGCGCTTCTCCACAATCGGAATCGCACCGCATTCCAGCGATTCATAGACACGGAAGCACTCCAGGTTCACATTCCCCATTGGGCATGGAGAGAATGCTGACTCGAATAAGAAATCTCCATACTCATCCCGCGGAAACAGTCGCGGCGACCCGTCCGCCTGACGGTTGTAGAACGCAAAGCCCGGAACCCCATCGGTCGCAAAGCAAAAGTTGGGAGCCACTTTCGCCAGATTGTGCGCCATGTCTGGCCGCGAAGACTTCGACATCTGCCCCAGAAACGACCATACATACCTCCGCTCAGAGGCCTTCTTGATGACCTCGCGCGTGCGGTCCAACCCAGCCGTGTAGCCAAGAGGGAAGCGCATGACCCGTTTCGGATTGAAGGCATCCGACCAGTGGCATCGCAGGACGCCGCGAAAATTCTCATAAATCTCGTAGCTTCCTTCGTAATTCTCGTCGAGAAAGTGCACCAGGAAAGCATTCTTGCCCTTGAACCGAGCATAGTAGGCCGGATCGTTCGCAGCGCAGAAGGCGTCGAACAGCACTGCATTATCCAACACCAGTTCATGCTTCCCGTCAGTCACGTAGCTGGAGACGTAGTCTTTAAAAAGCTCCTCGATCCAGTCCTGCTCCAGAGGATTGTTCGCCTGCCAGATTCCGGTAAACTTCGGCAGGGTACAGACTTCGTCGGGCATTCGCAGCTACTCCTTGGGGGTCTAAGGAGGCCTAAAGGCCGTCCAGGATCCTCCCGCAATCTTATCCTGCGCCGCTTACAGCAACGGAACCCGCCGGAACAGGCTGAACTGAAACGATTGCCGATAGCCTGCAGGCGTCAGATGCACTTCAGGCTCACTCCTGAGCAAGGTGAACTGCGGCCCCAACTCCGCGGCAAGCATAGCTCCATCGTATCGACGGACGTCCAGCTCACTACACCTGGATGGCCCATCCAACGCAAAAGTCCCAATTACGACATGTCCCCCGACCGCAACCACCCGAATCAGGAGTTCTTTGTAAGCCACCCGATCTTCTGGCGCGGTCAGAAAGTGGAAGACCGCCCGGTCATGCCAGACGTCGCAGGCAACGAGACGCGGCAAAGCCGTCACGTCGGCGACAATCCAATCAATTCGGTTTGCCTTTGCTCCCACCCGTGCCCGTGCGCTCGTCAGCGCCGCCGCGGAGATGTCCAGGACACTTACCAAGTAGCCTTGGTCCAGAAGTCGTTCAGCCAGAATCGATCTCCCGCCACCCACATCCAACACCCTGCCCGTGGCGCACGATTCGCCGATGAGTCTCAGGGACATGAGCGGTTCCGGTTGAGT
>JAYVDT010000076.1:0-2001 GCA_043749265.1 Rhodanobacteraceae bacterium
CCCTCGGTCGCCTATCACAATCAATATCTGTATACCCAGCCCAACGGCGCAGTAAACGCCGCCGGCAGCACAGGCACGCAGTCCGCCCCCAAATTCATCGCCAACAATTCGGTGCATGAGTATGTCAGCCAGGCCATCGTCACCGAAGCCATCGGGCTCACGCAGACCATCGCAGTCACGCGAGCCTCCGCCGTCGCCGCCATAGCCGCTGCCGAGCTTGAAATCAGTCGTCGCGGTCTCGTTCAGACCGTCGTCAACCTCTTCTACTTTTCTACAATTTCGCAGAGAAAATTCGAGATTCTACAGCGAGCGCTCGAGGAGGCCAACGACTTCGTCAAGCAGACTCAGCAGCGTGAAGCCCTTCGCGAGGCTGCGCACGCCGACGTCCTCAAGGCCCAGTTGACCACCCAGCAGCGCGGGCGCGATATAGCCGACGCGCAATTGCAGATCGCTAGAACTCGTCTCGATCTCGGCGTCCTGCTTTTCCCGGACCCGCGTTCGCCCTACACCGTCACGCTTCCTACCAATGCCCCGCTGCCATCCAAAGCCGCTGTTGAAGCCGCCGCGAACACCAACAATCCAGAGCTGCGCGGCGCCCTGGCAATCTTGAGGGAGCGCAATCTCGGACTCTTCTCCGCCCGCGCCGCCTACCTCCCGGACCTGGTTCTCAACTACAACTATGGTATCGATTCACCCCAGTTCGCTATTAACGGCCGTGACGGATCTACAAACCTCGGTTACGCCGCGTCGGCCACCCTGGACATTCCCGTCTGGGACTGGTTCGCCACACAGAATAGGGTCAAGCAGGCCCGTATACAGCGCGATCTCGCCAAGGTCATCCTCAGCTCCACGCAACGCAGTCTTATCGCGCACCTGGAAGTGTTCTACGTGGAAGCAGAGCTCTCCAATGCTCAGATTGCCTCCCTCGACCTCACCGTCCAGACCGCCGCGGAAAGCCTTCGCCTCACCCGTCTCCGTTACTCCAGTGGCGAGTCCACCGTCCTTGAAGTCGTCGACGCCCAGAACACCTCGACCAACGCCGAACTCGCCCTGGCCGACGGCGTCGTTCGCTATCAACTAGCTCTCGCCAACCTTCAAATGCTTACCGGGACGATCTAACCTTGACGACCTCCGACTTCAACCTCCGTTCGCCCCGACCACTGGCCGCAGTTGCCCTCCTCCTGCTCACCTTCACCGCCAATGGCTGCAAGAAGGTTGCAGAGGCGGAAAAGCCCGTCGTCACCGTACAGGCAGAACACCCTGAGTTCGGCGCCATCACGCAGGATATTGAAGGCGACGCTATCCTTGCCCCCGTTGCGCAGGCTGCCATCCAATCCAAGGTCACCGCCCCCATCAAGGCCCTTTACGTCCAGCGCGGAACGCACGTTAGCGCTGGACAGGTCGTCGCCAGGCTTGAAAACAGCGATCTTGCCGCTGCGGCGCTTGATAACAAGGGAAGCTACACCGCCGCCCAGGGAGCCTACACGGCTCAGATTCAGTCCACCGTCCCGCAGGAGACCACCCAGGCCCGCCTCGACCTCAAGCAAAGCAAGGCCACGCTCGATCTCAACCAGAGCATCCTCACTGCGCGCGAGAAGCTCTTCGCCCAGGGCGCCGTTCCCGGTCGCGACGTGGACATGGCAAAACAGACAGTCTTGCAGTCTCAGGCGGCCTTCGACATCGCCCAGCAAAAGTTCGTTAGCCTCTCCCGCGTAGGCACCAAAGCCGCCGTCACCACCGCGCAGGGCCAGCTTGAATCCGCCAAGGGCAAGTATCTCGGTGCCGAAGCCCAGCTGGGGTACACCAGTATCCGCACGCCCATCCGTGGGGTCGTTACGGAGCGTCCTTACTTCGCTGGTGAGACGCCGCCGGCCGGCACTGCCATCCTCACCATCATGGATACCTCCGTCATGATCGCCAAGATGCACATCGCGCAGGCCGACGCCCAGCAACTCGCCATCGGCGCGCTTGCAACCCTCACCGTTCCCGGTATGGATGCAC
>JAYVDT010000077.1:0-2000 GCA_043749265.1 Rhodanobacteraceae bacterium
CTTGCGTTTAGCCTCTTCCATGATGCTTTGACCAAAACCTTTTGTCTTCAGGTAATCGCATTCTTCGTAAAGAGATGCCGTTTGTAGCGGGAGCCTATAGGGCAGATGAGAATCTTCCTCGTACCATTGTCAAGACACACATCTGTGCCCGCGGCCATTCAGCACCGGCAGATTGTATTCGGAGAGCGATATACTTTAGAGGTGAGCAAGACTTTTTACATCGAGACGTTTGGGTGCCAGATGAACGCGCACGACTCCGAAAAGGTTGTCGGAACGCTGGAGTCGCAAGGTTATGTCCAGGTAGTGGATGAAGAAGACGCTGGACTTATTCTCTACAACACTTGTTCCATTCGGGACAAGGCGGAGCAGAAAGTCTTCCATCGCCTGAACGAATACAAGAGGCTCCAGGGTGAAGGGAAGCGTTTTGCGGTAATCGGGTGTGTCGCACAGCAAGAAGGCGAGAAGATTTTTGATCGCGCACCGTATGTGTCTATCGTTGCAGGCAGCGCGAGCTATCGGAATCTGCCCAGCATGCTGGATCGTCTGGAGCGCGGCGAGTCCAGAATCACTGGGCTCGATGACAAGAAGACGACGGAGACGTTTGAGACGCCGTTTGTCGCCCGCACGAATGCGCATCGAGGCTACATCACGATCATTGAAGGTTGTGACAAGTTCTGTGCGTACTGCGTTGTACCCTACACGCGCGGCAATGAGCGGAGCCGTACGGCCGCCAGTGTTATGGAAGAGGCTCGGCGGATGGCGGATGCCGGGTACACCGAGATTCAACTGCTGGGGCAAAACGTGAACTCCTACCATGATCCCAGTGGCGTCATGACCTTTGCACAACTGCTTCATGCTGTAGGAACGATCAACGGGATACGGCGGGTAAGGTTCACAACGAGCCATCCGCGAGACTTCACAAAAGATATCGTCGAGGCAATCGACGCCACACCGACGCTCTGCGACCACGTCCACCTGCCTGTGCAGTCCGGGTCCACCAAGATCCTAAAAGCAATGGCGCGGGAGTACACACGAGATTGGTACTTGGAGCGTATTAGCTGGATGAAGGCTGCGAAACGCAATATTTCGATCACAAGCGACATCATCGTCGGCTTTCCAGGGGAGACTGAGGCGGATCTTATGGAGACGGCGACGCTGCTGGATGAGGTTGGTTACGACGCGATCTTTGCGTTCAAGTATTCGCCGCGTCCGAACACGCCGAGTGTCTCGATGGCCGATTCCTTGAGTGATGAAGTCAAAGCTGAGCGTCTGCAGGTGCTGCTCGACCGGCAGCGTGAACTGCAGCGGATTAATTATGAGCGTCACCTGGGCGAAATCTGCGAGGTGATGGTGGAAGGGCACAACCGGCAACGCAACCAGGTTATCGGACGCACGAGCCAGAACAAGACCCTGAACTTTACGACGACGCAGCCTATTATGCCGGCTCTGGGGAGCTATCAGCAGGTTCGAGTGACACAGACATTTCCCAACAGTCTGCTGGGGGAGGCCGTCCTTAATGGTTGAAGAGCCTGCAAAGAGTGAGATCCAAACCTTAATAGAAGTGCAGATTCGGGGCCTGATGCTGGATCCGGTGACGAACATGCCTATCGTCGTGCTCAAGGACATCGCGAGCGACCTGGTGCTGCCAATCTGGGTCGGAGTTTTTGAGGCCAACGCTATCGCGCTAGAGTTGGAGAAGACCGCCATGCCGAGGCCGATGACGCACGATCTGCTGCGGAACGTTGCACGAAGTCTGGGTGCCAGCGTGACGCGAGTGGTCGTCTCAGATCTAAAAGACGATACCTTCTTGGCCACCGTCTGGATGGAGCAGAATGGGGAAGCCATCGCAGTGGATGCCCGGCCGAGTGACGCGATTGCCCTGGCGCTAAGGGCCGACTGCCCAATCTATGTGAGTAAGCGGGTCCTTGGACGCACGCGGCAGAACGCGGTCGAGGCTGGAGCAAACGTCAACGCTGAGGAGTTGCGGCGGTGGCTCGAAA
>JAYVDT010000078.1:0-6894 GCA_043749265.1 Rhodanobacteraceae bacterium
TCACCGGACTCTAGAACCCAGAAACTTACGAGGCAATCCCATGATCGAATCCTTTCATCTCCGCGACCTCCTCCTGCCTGAACTTGAAGCGGAACTCGACAAGACCCGCCGCATCCTTGACAACGTGCCCGACGGCCAAAACGACTTCAAGAGTCATGAAAAGTCCATGCCGCTCAGCCGCCTCGCCGGCCACGTCGCCGAGCTACCCGGCTTTGCCGCCCTCATCCTTACCACGCCGTCCATCGACATGGGCACCCCCACCGACACCCGCAAGATCCTGCGCATGGACACCCAGATCGCCCTCATCGAGGAGTTCAAAGAGCTCGCCGACAAGGCCATCACCGCCGTCAAGCACAGCACGGACGAGACCTTCAACGAGAACTGGCAACTGTTGCTAAAAGGTCGCGGCGTCTATTCCGGCTCACGCTATGGCGCCTACCGCAACATGTTCCTGAACCACATGATCCACCACCGCGCTCAACTTGGCGTGTACCTCCGTCTGCTCAACATCGCCGTCCCCAGCACCTTCGGCCCCACGGCGGACGAGCCGTTCAAGCCCTAACTCAACTCTGCTTCCCCTTCGAACCGGAGCCTTATGCGCCTACCTCTCCGCTCGCAACTCCTTGCTGTCGCTCTCTTCTCAACCGCCTGTCTGCTACCCAACCAGCCAGCGACGGCCCAGGGCCTCAAATGCACCATTGCGGTTCTTTCAAAGACCCCGGCCGACCAGGCCTTCAACGCAGGGGACTCTGCACAGGCAGAGTCTCTTGCCGCCGCCCAGATCGCAACAACCCCAACCGCAGCCAGCTTCGCGGTCCTCGTGCGCGCTCAGCTAGACCAGAACAAGCTCACCGAGGCGATGGCTTCGGCCAACAGTGCCGTCGCCGCTCTGCCGAGGTCAGCCGAAGCTCTTACGCTGGTCGGCGACGCGTACGTCCGCTCCGGCCAGATTCCCGAAGCTGCTGACGTATACGGCAAGGCTATAGCCCTCGATCGCTGCTCCGCCGCCGCACACTTCAGCCTCGCCCGCCTAAACGATCTCGTTGGCCGGCACGCTATCGCTGCCAAAGAGTTAAATTTTGCCCATCGCCTCGCGTCCACAGACGCCGCAGTCGCCGCCGCCTACCTCGATACACTCCCCATCGCACAACGACTGGTGCCCCTCCGTTCCCTGCTCGCCGGACACCCGTTGCTGCCTCCGGCGCAGTTAAATCGCCTAACCAATGAACTCGCCACGCTCGACGAGCATCTGCTGTGTAGTTCCACTGCTCCGTCCATCAGCCAGCGCATCGATCTCGAGAAGATTTACCAGAACGGAAGCGAAATCCGCAGTTGGGGTATCAAGACGCGTGTCAACGACGCCAATCTCCCTCTCCTTGAGCTAGACTCCAGCGTTGACGGCATCATCCTCAAAGCCGACGATGCCGCCAAGGCCCATGTCCATCCCCTCACGTCAGCCCCCACCAATCCCGACGCCATGTATCAAGCCGTCGCCGACGAGATTCATATTGGCAATCTCATCTTTCACGGTTGCCCCGTGACGGTCGTCCCCAATAATGTCGTCGACAATCGCAACAGTCTCATCGGCACCAGTTTCTTCCGCGATCACGTCATCCACATCGATTACGTCGCCATGACATTGACCCTGACTCCTCTGCCTGCCACCGGCAACGCCGACCTCACCGACCAGTTCATTTCGCCGGAAGAGAAAAACTGGTCCCCCGTCTACATCGCCGATTCGCACCTTCTGCTGCCCACGCTGATCAACAAAAAGGGCCCCTACCTTTTTGCGCTCGACACCGGCTCCGGGTACTCCATCCTTTCACCTGCTGTCACCGCCAGAGAGCTCGCTGTTAGCGGCGATGCCACGCTAAATCTGCAGGGATACGCCGGCACCATCGTCAAAGTCATCCCACGCGAAGGAGGCGCCGCCGGCATTGTCGACTCCACCGACGTGCGCAGCCCCTCAGGCAAACTTCTGCGCGTAAGCCGACCCGTAAAGCTGCCCGTATACCGATTCACGTCCAACGAGATCCCAGATAAACACGCTGTCTCTTTCGACCTGACCCCCATGAGCCACAATCTCGGTATAGAGGTTTCGGGCCTGCTAGGCTTTGAGATCCTCAGTTACTTCTCGATTGACCTTAACTATCGTGATGGCCTCGCCCAGGTGCTCTTCGACCAGAACCGCCGCTATTCCGTGCGGCGGACTGAAGACTTCAATCAGGTACGCTAAGCTTCCGCCCGGTTACCCTATGCTGAGCGTAAATGAGGTCGCAAAAGACGACGATATCCGCTTTACGCAACAAAGCTGGACCTCGTGGGAGGTCCGGTTTTTTCAGAGCCTATTTATTGCGATTCCGGAATGCGGAGTTCTGCGAGTGGCGATTGCAACAACCGCATAACACCGAACCCTAATCTTTCCGGTAAACAACTCCACCCTTCATCACAAACTTCACCTTCGTCACCGCAGAAATATCCTTCACCGGATCCCCCGCGACCGCCACAACATCCGCCCAGAACCCAGGCTTCAGCTCGCCGATCTTACCTTCCCACCCCAGCAACTTCGCGCCCGTCAACAGGTCCGCCCGCAGCACATCCACCGGCGACATTCCGTACTGAACCATCAGTTCCAACTCTCGCGCCTGCGTCCCATGCGGGAACGGCCCCACATCGCTCCCCACCGCCATCGGCACCCCAGCTGCAAGCTGTTTCTTGAACTCTGCCGCGTGAAACGCCTGCTCCGCCCGCCGATGCTCCGTCGCCGCCGCCGATCCTGCATGATCCGCAAAGTACTCCGCAATTTCAAACGTAGGCACGGCCGGAATCCCCTTCTCCTTCATCATCCGCATCGTCGCAGGGCTCAGCAGGTACGCATGATCGATCGACTCCACCCCCGCCGCCACCGCATACCCCGTCCCCGGCTCACCCGTCGCATGCACCGCCACCCCATGCCCCGGACGCCCATCAAACCGCGCCGCCTCCGCAACCGCCGCCTTCAACTCAGTCTCGGTGTACTGATACGGAGTAGCGAACAACCCATTCGCAAAGTGGTCCTTACCCGTCTCGTAAATCTTCGTAAAGTCGGCCCCCTCCTTGCGCTGAGCCCGAATAACCTTCACCAGCTCATCCGCTGAATCCGCATACGTCGCGTTCGACAGGATATGCTGCGCCGGGTTATAGCCAATCGCATCTTCATGCCCGCCCATCAGGTCAATCGCGTTCCCGCTCATCCGCATCCGAGGCCCGGGAAACAATCCTGAATCGATCGCCTCCCGCACCGCCGTATCCGCGCTCCCGGCCCCTTCCGTTCCCATGTCCCGCTCCGCCGTGAACCCCGCCATCAGGTCCAGCCGTGCTGCATCCATCGCAATCAGCGTCCGCTGCGGGATCGACTCTTGTACGGTCTGCAGATCCTCTGCCCCCGGATGCAGAAACAGATGCACGTGCGCATCGATCATCCCTGGCATCAACGTCACGTCGCCCAGGTCGATTACCTCCGCCCCGGCCGGCGCCGGCCCGGTCACGATTGTCTCGCCATCCACCACTACCAACCCCGGCGAAACCACCTTACCCACCCGCACGTCCAACATCCGGGCAGCCTTCAACACCACTATCTTTTTAGCCGCCACACCCTGCCCACAGGCAGATACCGCCAGACTGCACGCAATAACAAAATTTTTCATGATGAGAAAAGCATACAACGGCACACCAAAAGGTGTGCCCCATGATCGCCTGCAGGACGACATCCAGAAGTTATCGTGGGCGCAATCACCCCCCGGCAACGCTCTGCGCCGCCATCATGTTCACCAGATCGAGACCCCACAACGGCAGAAGATCCGTCCCAGCCGCTTCGATCTGAGTTACGCCTTCACCACCCCGCGGGACTTATCCTGCCTTCTCCGTCAATTCCGCCCAACGCTGATACAGACCATCCGCCTCTTCCTGCGCCTTTTCCATCTCATGCAACGCTGCCGTCAGAGCATCCGCATTCGTCGCCACGCTCGGCTCATCCAGCAAGTCCCGAGCAGCATTCAGGCGCTCCTCCGCCGCATCCACCTTTGCTTCAATCGACGAATACTCCCGAGCCTCCAGGTACGAAAGCTTCTTCTTTCCGGAAGCAGACTTCTCCCCGCCGCCAGCCGACTTAGGCGAATCGTTTTGATCCTTGCCCCCCGATCCCTGCGCCCGGCTCCACTCATCCCACTGCGAGTAATCTCCAAACCGTTGCGCCTTACCCTTCCCATCCAGCCCCAGCACCACCGTCGACACCCGATCCAGCATGAAGCGATCGTGCGTCACCAGCACCAGCGCGCCCGTGTACTCCAGCAGGCTTTCTTCCAGAATCTCCAGCGTCTGGATATCCAGGTCGTTCGTGGGCTCGTCCAGCAGCAGCAGATCCGCAGGCTCCAGCATCAGCTTCGCAATCAGCACACGCGCGCGCTCGCCTCCGCTTAGCCTCTCTACCGGCTGGTTCAGCTGCTCGCTCGTGAACAAAAACTTCGCCGCATAGCTCGCCACATGAACCACCCGCCCCTGGTACACAACCGAGTCAGAGTCCGGTGCCAGCGCTCTGCGCAGTGTCACCTCTTCATCCAGTTCGCGTGTTTGGGAGAAGTAGACCGTCTTCAGAAACGCAGCCTTCTTGATCTCTCCGCTGACCGGCGCAATCTCCTCCTGTAATAACCTCAGGATCGTCGTCTTGCCCGACCCGTTCGGCCCCACCAAACCAACCCGAACGCCATTCGTGATTAGAAAGCTCAAGTCCTCTACGATCGTCTTCGCCGTCGGCCCTTCGCCCAGCACGCACTTCACATGATCGAACTCCACCAGCCGCTTCGTCTGCCGTTCTGTCGCAGAAAAATCAATTCCCGCGCTGGCCGTTTGCGTCCGCTGGTTCACTTCTTTCAACTGCCCAATCAGCTCATTTGCGCTGTCAATCCTGGCCTTGCTCTTCGTCGTCCGAGCCTTCGGACCACGCCGCAACCAGTCGGTCTCAATCTTTACGCGATTTTTCAGCGCGTCCTGCAGCTTGCTCTGCGCCTCGAGGTACTGCTCCTTGCCTTCTAGAAACTTCGTGTACGAGCCCTTCACGCGCAGCAGCCCGTCCGCATACACGCGGTTCAGCTCGACCATCTCGTTGGCAACATTTTCCAGAAAATACCGGTCATGGCTCACCATCACGCAAGCGAACGGAGCCGCCTTGAGCGTCTCTTCCAGCCACGCAATGCCCGCCAGATCAAGATGGTTCGTAGGCTCGTCGAGCAGCAAAACATCCGGCCCCGTCACCATCGCCTCTGCGATCGCAAGCCGCTTGCGCCAACCGCCGCTCAGCGTCGCCGCCTCGGCCTCTGTATCCGGAAAACCAACCCGTCCGCCCGTCTCGCGAAGTCGGCCTTCACGCTCTGCCTCCGGCACACCGCCAGCTTCAAGCGCATTAGCCAGTACATCGCGCACCGTCAACCCAGGCGCAAATGTCGATTCCTGCAGTACATAACCAATCCGCGCGCGCTTGCGCATCGCCACATCGCCCGCATCCGGATCTTCATCACCGGCCAGAACCTTCAGCAACGTCGACTTGCCAGCACCATTCGGCCCAATTAAACCAATCCGGTCGCCATCAGAAACAGTAAAAGAGATCTCATCGAATAGGGGCACAGCGCCAAAGCGCTTCGAAACACCCTGAGCGTTCAAAATAGGAGGCATGAGCCAGTCTACCAACTAACGTCGGTTGCGCCCCGGTCTCCTAGAACCCATGCCGCCTGAAAGCTAATCCAGATCAAACTCACGGAAGGGCCGCTCATCGATCGGGCTCTCCTTCGCCTTCTTGAACGCCTCTTCAAACTTCTTCGCAAGCACGTCCTTCGAATTCCTCTGCGCCTCCACACTTTGCGCAAAGATCAACTCCCGCCGCTCATCCGCTTCCTTCAGTGCCTGCTTCGCCTCGCCAAAATCCTCAAAAGTCTTCTTCCGCGGAGCCGCCGTATGAGCAATCACCGCCCGCGTCACCGGATCCACCTTCAACATCCCCCCACACTCCGGACACATCACCTCAAAAGCCTCATCACTCCTACCCATCGCCAAATCCTCCGCCTTTTCATTCTAGAACCGCCATAGCTCCATCTCAACCTCGCCTCCTGGTCGGTTGCCCACCGCCTTCGACCAGATGCTGTCAAGCATTGCTCCACCCATCAAATCTAAAATCGCCGACGGTAACGCACCTGAAGCCAAGAAAAATAGTTGACATAATTCCCCCACCGATTTGATAGGTTTAGCGTAGCTAAAACCTGGAAATCCTTTGAAGGCGGTATACCCATTCGCCGCAAGTCATTTATTTTGAATACTTTGGAATCTAAAGTCCCTGAAATCAATACCCCACCACCGCGGTCCGAACCTAAGTCCAATCCTTTGAATACTTTAGAACTTTACGGGGATGGGGTTGCAAGTTTTCCGTCTGCGTTGTACCCTTAAGCTCAGAATGAGCGCGCCCTCAACCTCCGAGCAGATGTACGATAGCTTTAGAAGCTATTGGTGGCAGCCCACGGATCAGGTTGGACTGGCGTGCATCTCTTGACCCAATAAGTAAGAGCATTCACCCCATCCCCTGAGCCGCGACCCCAAAGGTCGCGGCTTTCGCTTTCTGCCTCATAACCTTCGGAGATCAACAAATGAATGCCGCAGCAGCCAACCCAGCCAAGACTGCCCCCAAGATCGCGCTTCCCGTCACCCTCAAACGCATCGTCCTCACCGGCTTCATGGGTGCAGGTAAAACCGCAGTGGGCCGCCTCCTCGCCGAATCCCTTGGATGGAACTTCCTTGACCTCGACACCCACCTTGAAGCCCGCGCCGGCGACTCCATCCCCGTCCTCTTCGCCACCCACGGCGAGCCGCATT
>JAYVDT010000079.1:0-1993 GCA_043749265.1 Rhodanobacteraceae bacterium
CTGAGCGACGGTGCCTTGTCGATCAGGATTGGGTTTCTTGCCCGTGCCGCAAAGCTAAATACGCTCCGCAACCAAAAACGTCAGGCCCGCCTTCGCCGCATCGATCACCACATGATCCCCATGCAACACGCTTCCGTCTAAAATCTTCACCGCCAGTTTGTCTTGCACCATCCGCTGGATCGCCCGCTTCAACGGCCTCGCCCCGTAAGCCCGGTCGTAACCCGCCGTAAAGATTGCCTTCCGCGCCGCGTCCGTAAGCTCCAGCGTGATCTTCCGATCCGCCAGCAAATTATCCAGGTCCTTCAACCGCAGGTCGACAATATGCGTCAACTGCTCCTCTCCCAATGGACGGAACACCACAATATCGTCCACACGATTCAAGAACTCCGGCCGGAACTGGCTCCGCAGGCTCTCCATCACCCGCACCTTCGCCTCTTCAAACCCCTCTTCCCCCTGCGCCCAGGCCGTCGCCAACGCCTGCGCCCCCACGTTTGAGGTCATGATCAGAACCGTGTTCTTAAAGTCCACCGTCCGCCCTTTACCATCCGTCAGCCGCCCATCGTCGAGCACCTGCAGCAACACGTTGAACACATCCGGATGCGCCTTCTCAATCTCATCGAACAGCACCACCGCATACGGACGCCGACGCACCGCCTCCGTCAACTGCCCACCCTCCTCGTAACCCACATAGCCAGGAGGCGCGCCAATCAATCGAGCCACGGCATGCTTCTCCATGTACTCACTCATGTCAATCCGCACCATAGAGGCCTCGTCGTCAAACAGAAACTCCGCCAGCCCCTTCGCCGTCTCCGTCTTGCCCACACCCGTAGGCCCCAGAAAAATAAACGAACCAATCGGCCGCTTGGGATCAGACAAGCCTGCCCGCGACCGCCGAATCGCATTCGCCACCGCCGACAAAGCTTCGTCCTGCCCCACCACCCGCTCGCGCAGGCGATCCTCCATCTGCACCAGCTTCTGCATCTCCCCTTCCAACATCTTCGCCACAGGGATACCCGTCCACCGCGAAACAATCTTCGCAATGTCCTCCTCATCCACCTCTTCCTTCAGCATCCTCTTCGTACGAGCCCCAGAACCGGGTGTCCCAGCTCTCGCACCTAGCACCTGGGCTGACCCTGCAACATTCCCTTCCCCATCCATCGCAGCATCACCGGCATCAGGGAGCTCTCCATCCCCTCCGCCCAACTTATCCGCGGCATCTGTCAACATCTTCAACTCCGCCTCAAGCTCAGGAATCTCCCCGTACTGCAACTCCGCCGCCCGCTGCAGATTCCCCTTCCGCGTCTCCTCCTCTGCCTTGAATCGCAGCCCTTCGAGCGAAGCCTTCAACTCCGCGATCTTCGCAATCGCTCCCCGCTCCGTCTGCCACCTCGCCCGCAGCCCGGAAGCCTTCTCCTGTACCTCCGCCAACTCGCGCTCCACTACCTCCAGCCGCTCCCGCGACGAGACATCCGTCTCCCGCTTCAGCGCCTGCTTCTCAATCTCCAGCGAGGTCGCCCGCCGCTCCAGGTCGTCAATCTCCACCGGCACGCTGCCAATCTGAATCGCCAGCGCCGCCGCCGCCTCATCCACCAGATCAATCGCTTTATCCGGCAAAAATCGGTCAGAGATATACCGATGCGACAAAGTAGCCGCCGCCACAATCGCCGAATCCTTGATCCGAATCTTGTGGTGCGACTCGTACCTCTCCTTCAGCCCGCGCAGAATGGCAATCGTGTCCTCAACATTCGGCTCGCCCACATACACAATTTGGAAACGCCGCTCCAGCGCCGCATCCTTCTCGATGTACTTGCGATACTCATTCAGCGTCGTCGCCCCGATCGCACGCAACCCACCCCGGGCCAGCGCTGGCTTCAACATGTTCGAGGCATCCATCTGCCCCTCGCTCGCCCCGGCCCCGACCAGTGTATGCAGCTCGTCGATAAAGAGAATTACCTCTCCATTCGATTCTTCAATCTCCTTGAGTACGGCCTTT
>JAYVDT010000080.1:0-6884 GCA_043749265.1 Rhodanobacteraceae bacterium
TGTACATAAACTCCGCTCGACGCCGCACGATCCCTCGCAAGCGATACTCACTGGCATCCGCGAACTCGCGGGCGAACAAACCGAGCTCGAGATCACGCACGGTAGCACCGTAGCCACCAACGCGCTACTGGAACGCAAAGGGGCAAGGGTCGCGCTGCTTACGACAGCGGGGTTTGAAGACGTTTTGCTCATCGGCCGACAAACCCGCGCTGAGCTTTACAACTTCCAGGTGCAAGCCCCACGACCATTGACCGAGGCGGGCCTGACCTTCGGCGTAAGAGAGCGGCTAGCCGCTGACGGATCGGTCCTCGAACCACTCTTGTTAAAAGAAATAGACCGACTGATCGCTGCCCTTCAAGACGCAAAGCCTGACTCAGTCGCCCTTTGCCTGCTGCACTCTTACGCGAACTCGGCGCACGAAGAAGCCCTCGCCAACGCGCTCACTGCCGCTGGCTTCACGGTCTCCGCATCACATGCCATCCTGCCTGAGTATCGCGAGTTCGAGCGGTGGTCCACCACCGCCGTCAACGCCTACGTCACACCGCTGATGGCCGGCTACCTCACGCACCTCGAGCAAGGGCTGGCCTCGCAATCACCGCTGCGCATCATGCAATCGAACGGCGGATCCATCTCCGCAACCCACGCCAAAGAAGCTGCCGTGCAAACCATCCTTTCCGGTCCCGCCGCCGGTGCCGTCGGTGCGCAGGCCATCGCCGCCGCCTCCGGCCACACGCGCATCATCACGTTCGACATGGGTGGAACCTCAACCGACGTAAGCCTCATCGATGGCCGGATCAGCACCACCAGCGACTCGATTGTGGGTGACTTTCCGGTGCGTCTACCGATGTTGGACATCCATACGGTGGGTGCAGGCGGAGGCTCGATCGCGTGGCTCGACTCCGGCGGCAGCCTGCGTGTGGGCCCACGATCCGCAGGCGCAGACCCCGGGCCAGCATGCTACGGCAAAGGCTCAGAGCTAACGGTCACAGACGCCAACCTGCTACTGGGCCGTCTCGATCTGGCGTACTTTCTCGGCGGCCGCATGGAGCTTGATTTGCCCCGCGCCAGAGGCATCGCACGCGAATTGGCACACCGCCTGAAGATGACGGAGCGAGCGTTAGCGGAAGGTGTCATCCGCATCGCAAACTCCAACATGGAGCGCGCCATTCGCAAGGTAAGCGTGCAGCGCGGTCACGATCCTCGCGACTTTGCTTTACTCGCTTTTGGCGGTGCGGGAGGCCTGCACGCTTGCGCGTTGGCTGACTCGCTCGACATGACGACGGTGCTGATTCCAGAGCACTCGGGCGTTCTGTCCGCGCTCGGCATGCTGCTCGCGGACGTGACCAAGGACTACAGCACCAGCATCCTGCAACCAACCGCAAGCATCACCGAAGAGGCTCTTCAGCAAAGGCTGACGCCACTCGAATCCCGTGCCATGAGAGCTCTTGAAACACAGGGTTTCCTCGCGAGTGACATCCTTCTGGAACCCTCGCTCGATATGCGTTACAAGGGCCAGGCTTACGAGATCTCCATTCCATTTACGCCGAACTACGCGCTAGCCTTCCATCGCACGCACCACAAACTCTACGGCTATGCCAACCCCGCACGCGCGACTGAAATCATCCAATTGCGCCTGCGAGCCATCGGCCGGACGGATAAGCCTGCGCTATCTCCAGACGGCGCCGCCAACACGGCAACACGGCTTCCATCGCCATCCAGCACACGCGAGACGATCTTCAACAGTCGCCCTCACCAGACACCCATCTTCCATCGCGAACAGCTAGCCCCTGGCCACGAAGTCGATGGCCCCGCGATTCTCATCACCGGACAATCAACCAACGTGATTCCGCCCAGCTGGCATTGGAAGATCGATCCCGCAGGCACATTACTCGCGACGCGAAAGCCGTGACCATGCGCACCGACCCGATTGAATTCGAGATCTTCAAAAACTTCTTCGTCTCCATCGCGGAAGAGATGGGCGTGACGCTCTGTCGCACCGGCTTCTCGCCCAACATCAAGGAACGCCTGGACTACTCCTGCGCACTCTACGACGACGCCGGTGAGACCATCGCGCAAGGCGACCACCTGCCCGTTCATCTCGGCGCCATGCCACTCTCCGTCAAGGCCGCTATCCAGCACGTAAAGATGAAGCCCGGTGATACCGTCATCCTCAACGACCCCTTTCGCGGCGGCACGCATCTGCCGGACATCACACTCGTCAGCCCGATCTTTCTGACGGCGCGTTCACCCAGACCGGTATTCTTCATAGCCAACCGCGCCCATCACTCGGACGTGGGCGGCATGAGTCCCGGCTCGATGCCACTGGCGCGCGAGGTCTTTCAGGAAGGGCTCATCATCCCGCCCGTGCGCCTGGAAAAACGCGGCAAAATCGTACCCGAAATCTTGTCCCTCATCCTCGCCAATGTCCGCACGCCGGACGAACGCGAAGGCGATCTGACTGCGCAGATAGCCGCCAATCGTGTTGCGGAATCTCGTCTCCTGCAATTAGTCAAGCGCTACGGCTACAAGAAGATCGCACACTATGCCAGGCTGACGCAGGACTACGCTGAGCGCATCCTGCGCAAGACCATCGCCGAGATCCCCGACGGCACCTACAGCTTCGCCGACGCGCTCGACAACGATGGCTTTTCCGATAAACCCATCTACATTCGCTGTGCCATCACCATCACGGGCGACTCCGCTGTCGTCGATTTCACCGGCACGGACCACCAGACTTCCGGCGGCGTCAATGCCAACCTCGCCATCACGCTTTCGGCGACGCTCTACTCCTTTCGCTGCCTGGTCACGGAAGACGTCCTCTACAACGCCGGCATCTCGCGGCCCATCACGGTCATCGCGCCCGCAGGCACCGTGGTCAACGCGAAACATCCCTCCGCGGTAGCGGGCGGTAATGTTGAAACCTCGCAACGCATCACCGACGTGGTCCTCGGCGCGCTCGCGCAAGCCCTGCCGCACGTCATCCCAGCAGCCAGTCAGGGCACCATGAACAACGTCACGCTTGGCGGGACAAACCCCGTCACCGGCCAGCCCTTTGCCTACTATGAAACGGCTGGCGGCGGCATGGGTGGACGTCCTGGACTGCTTGGCCTTTCCGGCATCCACACACATATGTCGAACACGCGCAACACGCCCGTCGAAGCCTTCGAGCAGGCCTTCCCGCTCCGCATCCGCACGTACAAACTCCGCTCTGGCAGCGGCGGCGCGGGCGAGTTTCCAGGGGGGGAAGGCCTCATCCGCGAGTATGAAGTCCTGACCGAGACCTCGGCCACAATCCTCACCGAGCGTCGCAACTCACAGCCCTACGGAACCCAGGGAGGCCGGCCGGGAGCCTCCGGCCGCAATTCCATTCTGCGCGCAGACGGCACAGTGGAATCGTTGCCGGCAAAGGCCCGCATCGAACTTCATCCCGGTGATCGCCTACGCATCGAAACCCCTGGCGGCGGCGGCTTTGGCGCTCCGCTCACATCGGAATCTGCATGAAGCCAGGCCCGCTGAACTGGCTTGCCACTTCACCCCCACAAGCTCGCAAGGCACTCTTCGCAGCGTCACTGGGCTGGATGCTCGACTCCTTCGACGTGATGCTGTACTCGCTCGTCCTGGCATCGCTCATCGTTGATCTCCACCTCAGCAAATCGACAGCGGGCATCCTCGGCTCGATCACTCTGCTAGCTGCGGCGGCGGGAGGCATGATCTTCGGAGTGCTCGCCGACCGCTTTGGACGCACGCGAGCGCTGATGGCCTCTGTACTGATCTACGCCGTCTTTACCGCAGCGTGTGGGCTCGCTCAGAATGTGGTGCAACTCGCGGTCTTTCGCATCCTGCTGGGCTTCGGCATGGGCGGCGAATGGGCATCGGGTGCGTCGCTTGTCTCAGAGTCCTTTCCCATCGAGCATCGCGGGAAGGCTCTCGGCTTGATGCAATCCGCATGGGCCATCGGCTATGCGCTTGCGGCGCTGGTCGTCGCTGTCGTCCTGCCCCGCTTTGGTTGGCGAGCAGTGTTCTTCGTCGGCATCCTTCCAGCCTTCTTTACGTTATGGATCCGCCGCAGCGTGGAAGAGCCCGCCTCGTTTGAGAAAGCGCGCCTGATCCCGAACCAATCCGGCACCTTCGCCACGCTCTTCCGCAAGCCACTCGTCATCCTCACCATTGGGCTGACCGCGATGAATGCCTGCTGCCTCTTCGGCTGGTGGGGGTTCAACCTTTGGGTTCCAGCGTACCTTGCACTGCCTGCGGCGAAGGGCGGCATCGGACTCACGGGCCACGTCATGACCGCGATTGTCGTCTTCATGCAAGTAGGAATGTGGCTTGGGTACGTCACGTTCGGATACATTTCGGATTACTTCGGACAGGTGCGCACGTACACCGCCTACCTGCTGGCTGCGGCCATGCTGATGCTGCTCTTCGGAGCCACTCGCTCCCCTGTCGTGCTGTTCTTTCTTGCACCCTTTGTGGCCTTCGCGGCGACGGGATATTTCAGCGGATTCGCCGCTGTCACGGCCGATGTTTACGAGAGCCGCATCCGTGCGACAGCCCAGGGATTCACTTACAACACCGGTCGCATCGCCAGCGCGGCAGCACCGTTTATCGTGGGCTCACTTGCTGACAAGCGCGGGTTTGGTGCCGCGTTCCTGGTCAGTTCCGGCGCGTTCCTGCTCGCAGCCTTGCTCATCTGGGCTCTTGGCCAGAGGCTTCGAGTCGCGCAGCCACGGTATTGATTCACGCCAGTAGAGTGCCGGCCATTCCACGAGCCGGGTCGTCACATAAGCGATCACGCACGCACCCAAAAATTGTGCGGTCAACGCGATGAACCAGGCTTGCGTTGGGGCAAACCTCGCGATCATCTTCTCTCCGGTTCCCAGCATCGCGCTGTGCCATAGGTAAAGCCCGTAGGAGTAGACCCCAATGGTTGAAATAGCCCTGTAAATCCAGAGATTTACGAGCTTGCCGGAGTGCTCCATGCACAGAATCAGGAACGCTCCGGAGGCAATATAGATCACGGTATAACCGGGCCCGCGCGTCAACCTTCCGTCACCCATGAACAGAATCCAAAGCACCCCGATCACACTGGTAACTACCAACGGCCAAACCCGTAGCGTAAGTTTGCGATAGAGATCGGGCATGAAGTGGAAGAACAGCGCGATGATGACCCCGAACAACAGGCTGTCCATACGATTCTGCGTCCAGCGCAACGCGCCTTCTGTGTTGCCCAGATTAGCCGTGATGCAGCGCGCCGTAAATGCGATAGCGCTGACGCCGACCAGCAGCTTCAAAATATTGACGGGAGACCACTTGCGGGTCGCCACAAAAGCCAGCAGGATTGCCAGCAGGAAGTAGAAGTGTTCTTCCACGGACAGGGTCCACGTCTGCTGAATACTGCTGCCCAGAAAGTTCTGCAGATGAAAGAAGTTTTGCCAGAAGAACGTCTCTGGCGGATGGTGGCGGGTGATCAGATGAAAAAAGATCAGGAAGTAGTAAGCCGGCCAGATCTTGAAGACGCGTCGAATAAGAAAACGCCCAGGCAGAATGTCATGTGTATCCCGATATTCCTTGAGCAGCAATCCGCCGACCAGGAATCCAGATAGCACAAAGAAGAGGTCTACCCCATGGCCGCCAGCCAGCTCTTCAAACCGGTTGAAAGCATCCAGCAGCCAGACGCCTGTGTGCGGCTTTTTGAAGTGCGCAAACATCATTGTCAGAATGGCAACGCCACGTACAAAAACGATTTCCGGACGCCGCGGCTTGCCCGGAACTTTCATCTACACTCCAAGTTTCCCATCGCGAAAAGATTGCCAGGCCCATCTCTTTCAGGCATGTGACAGACAGCAGGATTGGGGATCGAAGTCTCGGCTCCTGCCGGAGACCTTGCAATCAACAATTTATCGCTGTGACCCGCCAACACTCAGTCTTTTGCAACTTTGTATATGGACAGTGTATATCGCCTTGTCATGGCGGGTGTCTCTTCTAGAAGGTTGAAATTGTCACATGGGGCAGATCCTGATACCTACGGTGTGGGCGCTACCCTAAACCCCGGAGCTCGCATGTTGGAACTCCATAAGCCCGTGCCGCTGAATCGTGTGCATTGGCTTTCAAAACGTTACTGCTAAAACTATGCCGTAAATAAAGAACGGCGCCGGGGAGGATTTCACCTCTCACCAGCGCCGTACTCTTGCGAAGATTAAATCCGGTTTTAGAAAATCATCTTTCCGGCAAACTGTATGTTGAACGGCTCGCCAGGTCCAATCCCCGGTGCGCCGCCATTGTTTCGAGTCGAAGTGCTGCGTCCAAACGTTGAGGAAGATAGATTTCCTGCCCCCGGGTTTGCAAGGTTCGTGTGGTTGAAGATGTTGAACATCTCCGCGCGGAGTTGAAGGTTTACGCCCTCACGAACGTAAGTGTTCTTCACCAACGAAGCATCCACCGTCGCAAAGCCTGGGCCGCGAACCGAATTACGCTGCATCGTTCCAAAGGTACCCAGCGGAGCCAGAACAAATGCGCTTCTGCTCAGCCATTGCACATAAGGCGAGGCTCCGGTCGTGGGCGTAAACAGTGTGCGTGTAAGCCCTGCGGCCGGGTCGCCATTCTCATTCGGACGATCCTGGAACTCGCCAGTCTGGCTGCGATCTGTTGACGTTCCAAGCTTCACTGCCACGGGTGTACCGGTGAATGCAGTGACGAATGCATTTCCTTGCCAGCCCCGGGTCAATAACGTCATGTGCTCTGTAAACTTCGGCACCTCGTAAACAAAATATCCGTTGAAGGTGTGGCGCACATCGAAGTCCGCGTTGCCGTACTCGCCGCCTAGATTCTTTGAATTCTGCGGAGCGAACCCGCGAGTACCCGAGATGACATCCAATGCGTGGCCA